>NZ_JBEYFC010000154.1:0-18294 GCF_040634175.1 Streptomyces sp. NPDC007162 | reverse complement strand
CTGGAACGCCCACGCGGGTGCCCTCTGGCGGCGCTTCTCGATCTACCTCCGCCGGGAGGTCGCCAAGCGCGCCGGCCTCACCCAACGGACCTTCCGCGACCACGCTCGCGTCTCCTTCGCGAAAGTGGCGGAGTACCAGAAGCGAGGCGCCGTCCACTTCCACGCAGTGATCCGCCTCGACGGTCCGGAAGGCGGAGACGCCGAGCCCCCGACCTGGGCCACGGCCGAGCTGCTGACCGAGGCGATCCGTTCTGCCGCGACCGCCGCACGTATCGACGGCCCGGAGATCGACGGTCGTGCCCACGCCTTCACCTTCGGGCGACAGCTCGACGTCCGCACGATCCGCTCCGCCGACTTCGACGGCGGCCAGGAGCTGACCGAACGGGCCGTAGCGGCGTACATCGCCAAGTACGCCACCAAGGGCGCGGAGGCGGCGACCAGCACCCTGGACCGTCCGATCCGCCTCCTCGCCGAGCTGGCGCACGCCCAGATCACCGACCATGCCCGCCGCATGATCCGTACCGCCTGGTGCCTCGGAGCACGTAAGGAACTGGAGGAACTCCGACTCCGGGCCTGGGCTCACATGCTCGGCTTCCGCGGTCACTTCTCCACCAAGTCCCGCCGCTACTCCACCACCCTCGGCGCCCTCCGTGACGCCCGTGCCGACTGGCGCCGCGCCCAGTCGGCTCCGCCTGCCCCGCAGGACGGTGAGACGACCCTCGTCCTCGCCCACTGGGTGTTCGCCGGAACCGGCCTCAGCGCTGCTGAAACCTGGCTCGCCACAACCCTCGAACCCGCCCCCGGAACGGAAGGAGAACCCACTCGTGGCTAGCCGACGCCTCACCGTCTCCGACCTGGCCACCGAACCGCGCGCCCTGCCCGCGCGGTACCTGACCCCCGAGGACCTGGTGGAGATGTTCGAGCTGCCCAGCGTCGAGACGGTGTACCAGTGGCGCCGCAAGCGCACTGGGCCCCGTGGCTTCCGTGTCGGTCGGCACCTGCGCTTCGATCCGGCCGACGTTCGGGCCTGGGTGGACTCGCAGCGTGAGGGGGCGGCTGCCTGATGGCCGGACACATCCAAGACCGCTGGTACAGAACCGAGGTCGGACAGGACGGCAAGGACCGCAAGGTCAAGACCGAGCGCTACGGCACCGGCATGCGCTACCGCGCCCGGTACGTCGGTCCGGACGGCACGGAGAAGTCAAAGAGCTTCCCCGACCGGCAAAAGCGACTCGCCGAACAGTGGCTCGCCCACATCGAGGCGGACATGGCGCGCGGGCAGTACATCGACCCGCGCGCGGCACGGATCACCTTCCAGCAGTACGCGGAAACCTGGGTGGAGACGCAGGGAGCGGACCCCAACACACAGGCCTCGATGGAGTCGCAGCTCCGCCTGCACGCCTTCCCGCATCTGGGATCGCGTCCGCTCGGTTCCTTCCAGCCCGCCCATATCCGCGACTGGGTCCGGAAGCTCCAGGAGAACGGTGTCCGGGGCTCGTACGCCCGGACGATCTACTCCAACGTTCGTGCCGCACTGAGTGCGGCGGTGGACGACGGACACCTTCCGCGCAACCCGTGTGCAGCCCGCTCGGTCCGGCCGCCCACGGTCGACACGAAGCGGGTCGCCCCCTGGACAACGGAACGGCTCTTCGCCGTCCGGGCCGGCATGCCCGAGCGCTTCCAAGCCATGGTCGACCTGGGCGGCGGCTGCGGGCTCCGCCAAGGCGAGATCCTCGGCGTCGCCGTCGACGCCATCGACTTCGGTTCGGACACACTTCACGTGGTCCAGCAGCTCAAGCTGAGTCGGAGCAAGGCAGTGTTTGCTCCGCCCAAGGGCGGCAAGCTGCGGGACGTACCACTTCCCGCGCCGGTCGCCGATGCACTGCGGGTCCACATGAAGCGGTTCCCACCGGTCGAGATCACCTTGCCGTGGAAGGTGGCCGACGGGCCTCCGGTGACCAAGCGGCTGATCTTCACCGGACCACGTGGCGGGCACGTCTGGCGTACGTCGCTCAACGAGGAGGTGTGGAAGCGGGCGCTGGCCTCTGCTGGCGTGATCCCCGAGCGGAAGCCAGGCCAGTCGTACGCCGAGTCACGCGAGAACGGCATGCACGCCCTCCGCCACTTCTATGCTTCGGTGCTCCTGGACGCCGGAGAGAACATCAAGGCCCTCGCCGAGTACCTCGGCCACTCGGACCCCGGCCTGACACTCCGCGTGTACGCGCACCTTATGCCGTCCAGCCAGGAGCGCACCCGCAAAGCTGTCGCTGCTGTCTTCGGCGATGCGTGAGCCGAACTTTCAGCACTTTCACGGCTCGATGCGTGACAACAGATTCGTTTGAGGTGGATTCTTATTACGTGATTCGCGTTACGGATTCAGTGTCACACTTTCAAATCACACATCATGATTCCGCGTTCGCGATTACGTCTTTCGAATCTGGTTTCACGTTTGGTGATCCTGAATCTTCTCGACGTGAGTTTTCGTGGCAAAGTTCCTCGCTGCATCACTAGCGCCATCTTGCCTCCCGAGGACAGCAGCAAGCCAACTAGCAGGACATCAAGGCCTAGCATGGCCCACGGATCACCTGAAGATGAAGCCTACGCGGGCGCTCGCGGGCATCAGGGCCGGATCAACACCTGATACCCCCCGCGATTAATAGGGTAGATATAGGGCCTGAGCTGAGGCTTTTTGTCAACCGTCAGATGGGGTGTATGTTCTCACTACCCAAATAGCGGAGAGGCCGCCCATGCCGGGGCGGCCTCTCCTTTCCATGGGATCGGTTATCGCCTAGTACTCCAGCTGTAGATCGTGATCTTGCTGGTGGGCGTGACTGAGTGCACTGGTTGGCCACCGAGGGCCTCAGCTGGCCGATGTGCGTGCGACCGCAGCAGTGGGCCCCGCGACCCAAGTGTCGGTGGCTGCACGTACGGTCTGCGCATGACTGATCAGTGGTGGGTGGGCGTGCGTCAGCGGGTCGAGGCGGCGGGTGCAGGGCCTTCCAGCAGCAAGGTGTTCGGGGCATTGGGGCACAGGTGGATCGTGGAGGACCCGCTTACCCAGGGCGAGCTTGCCGAACTCGAGGCTCAGACGGGCGTGCGGCTGCCAGAGGAGTACCGGGCCTTCCTGCTACACGTTGGCGCGGGTGGCGCCGGCCCCGCGTACGGCCTGTTCCCGGTTCGGCGCGTGCAAGGCCGCTGGCGTTGGGAAGGCGACGGCGCGGACCTGGCCGACCTGTCGAGGCTTGCCGAGCCGTTTCCCGACCAAGGCCCGGACCCGAAGCTGCTCGACGACCTTCTTGCCCAACGCCCCGAGGAGGAGGACTTCGACGACATCGAGGACTTCGACGACGCCATCGAGGCGTGGGACGAGCGGTGGGAGGTCGTCATGTTCGCCCCGGAGCGCACTGCCGGCGCCATCGTGATCTCCCACCTGGGCTGCGCGCAGAGAGAGTGGCTGATCATCAGCGGCAGCCACCGTGGCACGATCTGGTCCGACTGCCGGGTGGACGACGTCGACCTCGCCCCGCTACGCGACGACGACGGTACGCCGGTGACGTTCGCCCGCTGGTACACCGACTGGCTGGAGAAAGCCGAGCGCACAGCACTGTCGGCACCGTAGGTCCGTCGGCCTGTGCTGTTGAGCGTTGCGGTTGGTCAAACGGGCTAAGTAGAGCCCTCAGCCACAGTGGGGCGGTGCGGAGACGGGTGCGGCCACCGTTGATCATCGTGACTTGTGTGGAGTAACGATGAGACGGTAGCCGCAGGTCACAGCATAGATCCCGTCCGCTGGCGGGAGGCGTTCGGGGCGGCCATGGGCCGGATCGCGGGTCGGTTCGCCCGGGTCGAACCACGGCTGCGGGCCGGGCGGTTGGTGCTGGGCCTACTGTCGGACCTGCCGCGCAAGAACTGCTGGACGATCGCGGAGTGGGCCGGGGAGAGCAGCCCGCACGGCATGCAGCATCTGCTGTGCCGGGCCGTCTGGGATGCCGATGGCGTCCGTGATGACGTGCGCGAATACGTTGTCGAGCACCTATATGACGATGCCGCGGTCCTGGTTGTCGACGAGACCGGCGACGTGAAGAAGGGCACCCACACGGTTGGGGTCCAGCGCCAGTACACCGGAACGGCTGGACGGATCGAGAACTCCCAGGTCGCGGTCTACCTCGTCTACGCCGGCGAGCGCGGTCACGCGGCGGTGGACCGGGAGCTGTACATCCCGCGCTCCTGGACGTGTGACCCGGACCGCTGCCGTGCAGCCGGACTCGGCGGGGACACCGTCTTCGCAACCAAGCCGGACCTGGCCCGGACGATGATCGAGCGGTTCCTGGACGCCGGACACCACGTCGGCTGGGTTACCGGGGACGAGGTCTACGGAGGCAACCCAAGACTGCGTACGGCTCTGGAGGAACGCGGCATCGGCTATGTCCTCGCGGTGGCCTGCTCGGCCGAAGTGCCCACCCGTGCAGGCAAGTTCTGCGCCGATGCCCTGGCGCGGAAGGTGCCGAAGCGGGCCTGGCAGAAGCTCTCGGCCGGGCGCGGCGCGAAGGGGCAGCGGTTCTACGACTGGGCCGTCATCGACCTCACCGAGGCAGCCCCGGGCCGCCACCAACTGCTGATCCGCCGCAACCGCAGCACCGGTGAACTCGCCTACTACCGCTGTCACTCCACCACGCCGACATCCCTGGCGACCCTGGTCAAGGTCGCAGGTTCCAGATGGCGGGTGGAGGAGACCTTCCAAACTGAGAAGGGACTGGCCGGACTGGACGAACACCAGGTCCGCCTCTACCCCTCGTGGGCCCGCTGGGTCACCCTCTCGATGCTGGCCCACGCCTTCCTCGCCGTCGTCCGCGCCGACGAACACGCACGCCGCCCCACTCCGGACGACCTGATCCCGCTGACCTGCAACGAGATCTGCCGCCTGTTCATCGCGCTCGTCGTCCGGCCCGTCCGCGACGCGGCCCACCGGCTTGCCTGGTCCGACTGGCGCCGCCGCCACCAGGCACGATCACGCACCGGTCACTACCGGCGACAGGCCGCATCCCAGACATGAAGATCACGATCTACAGCTGGAGTACTAGAGATGGAACAACCCATGACCCACATGAACAAGGCCATCGTGCCACGCCGAGGCATCCGCATCGACCTCACCCTCCGCCCCCTACCGTCCCCCCTCATCGGTCTTGGCGGCGCGTGGCTGGGCGCCCGGGCCGGCGCTGACGTAGCCGTCGTCGCCGTGACGGCGCTCCTCGTCTCGGTTCGTATGAGGATCACGCGCATCTAAGCGCCACGGCCCAGAGACGGCCCGAGCACAGCGACAAGCCCCCTACTCGCGGAGAACCCGCAGGCAGGGGGCTTGAGCAGGCTGGGTTACTTCTTCTTGCCCTGGTTCTTGACCGCCTCGATCGCTGCTGCTGCCGCTTCCGGGTCGAGGTAGCGGCCGCCTGGGGTGGTCGGGGTGAAGTCGGGGTTGAGCTCGTAGTAGAGGGGGATGCCGGTGGGGATGTTCAGGCCCGCGATGTCGGCGTCCGAGATGCCGTCCAGGTGCTTGACCAGGGCGCGGAGGCTGTTGCCGTGGGCGGCGACCAGGACCGTGCGGCCGGCCAGGAGGTCGGGGACGATGCCGTCGTACCAGTACGGGAGCATGCGGACGACGACGTCCTTGAGGCACTCCGTGCGGGGGCGCAGCTCCGGCGGGATGGAGGCGTAGCGGGCGTCGGCGGACTGGGAGAACTCCGAGTCGTCGGCCAGCGGCGGGGGCGGGGTGTCGTACGAGCGGCGCCAGAGCATGAACTGCTCCTCGCCGAACTCGGCCAGCGTCGCCGCCTTGTCCTTGCCCTGGAGCGCGCCGTAGTGGCGCTCGTTCAGGCGCCAGCTGCGGTGGACGGGGATCCAGTGGCGGTCCGCCGCTTCGAGGGCGAGTTGCGCCGTGCGGATCGCTCGCTTCTGGAGGGACGTGTGGACCACGTCGGGCAGGAGGTCGGCGTCCTTCAGGAGCTCACCGCCGCGGACTGCCTCCTTCTCGCCCTTCTCGTTGAGGTTGACGTCCACCCAGCCGGTGAACAGGTTCTTCGCGTTCCACTCGCTCTCGCCGTGGCGGAGGAGGATCAGCTTGTACGGTGCGTCGGCCATGGGTCAGAGCGTAATCGACGTGTTCGGGGCGGGAGCCGACGGCCGGGGGGGGCGTCCCAGGGGGCGGACAGTTGACTGCATTTGTTAATTGAGTGGCTCAGGAGAGCGAGGGGTTAGTAAGTTCCGGGCAAGCCTCGCACCACTTACATCCTGCCCTGGGGGAGCCATGCCGTCCGCAGTCCTGCGCCGCGCCGTCCGGGAGACCGTCTCCGGTCTGCCCCGGGAGTTCTGGTGGCTGTGGACCAGCACCCTCGTCAACCGGCTGGGCGCCTTCGTCGCCACGTACATGGCCCTCTACCTGACGTTGGACCGCGGATACAGCGCCTCGTACGCCGGTCTCGTCGCCTCGCTGCACGGGCTGGGCGGCGTCGTGTCCTCGCTGGGCAGCGGGGTGATGGCCGACCGGCTGGGACGGCGGCCCACCCTGCTCGTCGCGCAGAGCGCCACCGCCGGCGCCGTCGCGCTGCTCGGTTTCGTGCAGGACCCGGTCGCCATCGCCGCCGTCGCCTTCCTCGTCGGCATGGCCTCCAACGCCTCCCGGCCCGCCGTGCAGGCGATGATGGCCGACATCGTGAGGCCCGAGGACCGGGTGCGGGCGTTCTCGCTCAACTACTGGGCGATCAACCTCGGGTTCGCCTTCTCCTCCATCGGCGCCGGGTTCGTCGCCGAGGTCAGCTATCGCGCCGGGTTCCTCGTCGAGGCCGGGATGACCGCCCTGTGCGCAGTGCTCGTCTTCCTCAAGCTGCCCGAGTCCCGGCCGCAGCGCACCGTCAAGGAGGCCGAGAAGGTCGGCCTCGGGAGCGTGGTGCGCGACGGCCGGTACATGGCCGTCGTCGGGCTGTCCTTCCTCGTCGCGCTGGTCTTCCAGCAGGGGTCAGTCGGGTTGCCGGTGGCCATGGGCCGGGCCGGGTTCACGCCCGCCGACTACGGCATGGCCATCGCCGTGAACGGCGTGCTGATCGTGGTGCTGCAGATTCCGGTCACGCGCGTCATCGAGCACCGCGATCCGCGGTCCCTGCTCGTCGTGTCGTCCCTGCTCGCGGGGTACGGCTTCGGGCTCACCGCCTTCGCCGGGTCGGTCGGGGTGTTCGCGCTCACCGTGTGCGTGTGGACGCTCGCGGAGATCGTCAACGCGCCGACCCAGACCGGGCTCGTGGTACGGCTCTCGCCGGTCCACGGGCGGGGGCGCTATCAGGGGATGTACACGCTGTCCTGGTCCGCCGCCGCGCTCATCGCGCCACTGATGTCCGGTGTCGTGATCGACCGGTTCGGGGCGCGGTGGCTGTGGGGGCTGTGCGCGGTGGTCGGTACGGGGGCCGCGCTCGGGTACGGGCTGCTGATGCGCCGCCTGCCGGAGGAGGACGCGTCGGTCACGCAGACCGCGGACTTCACGCAGACCACGGACGCGGTGGAGGGCGGGGCGGCCAACACGGCCGAGGCGCGAGCCTGACGGAGGCAAGCACGAGCCTGACGAGGCAAGCACGTGCCTGACGGAGGCCGCCCCGCTCGCGTGGTGTCAGTCCGTGCAGCCCGTGACGACGACGGGGCTGCCCGCGCAGTTCGTCGGGGTGTTACGGGTGATCGTCGAGTCGCGGACCGTGAACTGGTTGGTGGTGTAGACGCCTCCGGGAGCCACCCTGGAGGCGTTGTCGCGGACGTAGGTGTGATCGAGGGTGACGTGTCCGGCGCTGTTGTAGATGCCCCCGGCCCGGGAGGTGCCGTTGCCGTTCGCGCTGTTGCTGAGGACCTTGCTGCCGTCGAGGACGAGCACGGCGTTGTTCGTGGCGTTGTAGATGCCGCCGCCGACCCCCGCCGTGCCCCCGACCACGTTGCCGACGACCTCGGTCTTCGTCAGCCTCAGTCGCGACAGGTTCCAGAACCCGCCGCCCGCGTCGCCGGCCGCCGTGTTGTTCGCGACCTTGCTCGCGCTGACCTCCAGTGACGCGCTGCCGCTGATGGCGACCCCACCGCCCCGCCAGGCCGACGTGTTGCGTCTGATGAGGCTCGCGTCGACGAAGGTGTTGCCGGCGGCCAGATACAGCGCACCGCCGACGCTCCGGGCGTGGTCGCGGCTGAACTCGGTGCCCTGCACGCTCAGCGTGCCCGCGCTGTACACCCCGCCCCCGTCGGCCGCGTTGTCGAACGCCACCCAGCCGTTGCGGACGACCGCCGTGGCGTCCGGGGACACCGCAACCCCGCCCCCGTTGCCGGTGGCGGTGTTGTCGATCACGTCGACGCCGGACAGCGTGAGCCTGCCGCGGCTGTCGACGAGCACTCCCCCGCCGTCCCCGTCGGTGCTGCCGCCGCGGACCGTGAGGTCCTCCAGCCGGAGGTTGCCGCCCGCGGCGACGTGGAAGATCCGGAAGGTGGCGGTCGGGTTCCCGGAACGGACGATCGTCGCGCCGTTGCCCCGGATCGTGAGCTTCTCGTCGACGACCGGCAGACCGTCACCGGTGCTGAAGGGAGCGGTCAGCCGATAGGTGCAGTCGGCGGAGAGCGACAGGATCTCACCCGGCGACGCGGTGGCGACGGCGGTCGTCAGCGCCGTCGAGTTGCAGGCGACCGGTGTGGCGGAGGAGTCGTCGCCGGCGGCTGCCGGTCCGCCCGCCGCACAGGTGACGATCGCCGCCGCGGCCATGGCCGAGCTGGGGAATCGGAGGTATCGCATGTTTCTGAGATGCGACATTCGCGAAGATGCCGGTCAGATACGATGATCAGCTCACTCGATCACGCCATGCGATTCCTCCGGTCGGCGGAGTCACGGGTGCATCCGCGCGCCCTTCAGCACCTTGTCCACCCCGTTCCGCGGCCCGTACACGGCGAGCCCGACCAGGTCCAGCTCTGCGGTGGGTACGGCACGGACCGCCGCGCGGTTGTCGCGGTCGTTGCCGGTCGTGAACAGGTCCGCGGTGAAGACGGCACGGCACAGCGCCCGGCTCAGGGCCCGCTCGTGCGCCGCCTTCAGCGTCTCCTTGGTCCCCTCGAAGACCAGCACCGGCTGCCGGAACATCGGCAGGTACGCCACCCCGTCGGCGTCCTCGTAGGGCTCCCCGACCACCTCGGGGACGCTCGGGCCCACTCCGCTGACCAGGAACGCGGTGACGTTGAGGCGCTGCCAGGGCTCCAGGTCCTCGCGCAGCAGTACGGCGATCTTCGTGTCGAAGCGGACGGGTTCGGTGCTCGTGGAACTCATGGAACTCATGCCTGGAGACTGCCGATCGTCGTACGACCTCGTCTTGTACGTTGTTTGCATGGCCAACCGGCAGCCCGCCACCACCCGGCAGCCCGTCACCCAGGAAGTCACCGCCTGGCGTCCCCGGGTCCCGGGTGTCGCCGAGGTCTTCCACGCGCACTTCACCGGGTACGCCTATCCGATGCACGTCCATGACGCCTGGACGCTGCTCATCGTGGACGACGGCGCCGTACGGTACGACCTCGACCGGCACGAGCACGGCACCCCGGGCGACACGGTCTCGCTGCTGCCCCCGCACGTGCCGCACAACGGCTCCCCGGCCACCGCGGAAGGCTTCCGCAAGCGGGTGGTCTACCTGGACGGGGCGCTGCTCGGCGACGACCTCATCGGAGCCGCCGTCGACGGCCCCGACCTGCGCGACCCCCTGCTGCGGCAACGCGTCGGCCGGCTGCACACCGCGCTCGCCCGCCCCGGCGACGAGCTGGAGGCCGAGAGCCGGCTCACCCTCATCGGCGAACGGCTGCGCGACCTGCTCCGCCCCCGGCCGGACACCCGCCCGGCGACCCGGCGGCGTCCCGACCCGGCGCTCGCCTGCACCCTGCGCGAACTCCTCGACGAACGGGTCACCGAGGGGCTCGCCCTGGAGGAGGCCGCGCGGCTGCTGTACGCCCATCCGGCCCATCTGGTACGGGCGTTCAGCGGCGCGTACGGCATCGCCCCGCACCAGTACCTGATGTCCCGCCGGGTCGGCCGGGCCCGCCGGCTGCTGCTCGACGGGGTCCCGCCCGGCGAGACGGCCACCGCCACCGGCTTCTACGACCAGGCCCACCTGACCCGGCACTTCAAGAGGCTGGTTGGAGTGACCCCGGGGCGCTACCGCGACAGCGCGCGCTGAGCCTCGTACAGGTTCCGTGGCCGCACCGCGTCCCAGGTGCCGTACAGCTCGAGGCGGGAGTGCAGGTCGCCGGTGAAGTCCGGTACGTCGATCTGGTCGAAGTCGGTGACCGTGTTGAGGCCGACGGTGGCGGAGTACGGGGCGAGGCCGTCGAGGCGCATCAGGCCCGCCCTGCCGTTGGTCACGCGTACGTTCCAGTGGGTGAACCGCGCTCCGAACAACGGGCCCGCGTTGGCGTCGCCGCCGTGCCGGCCGTTGTTGTCCACCGTGATGTCGGTGCGCACGTTCGCGAAGGGCAGGCCGCGGTGGGAGTCGAAGGTGCCCATCTGCATCTCGCCGCGCGACCAGACGTTGTGGGAGGACAGCCCCTCGACGTTGATGCCGTGCAGCTGGGTGTCGGACGGCGCCGGGACCGTGCGCTCCTCGATCGTGAAGTCCTCGACGAGGTTGTCGTGGGAGCCCTCGCGGCAGAAGTAGGGGTGGTGTTCGCCCCGGCCGCCGACCCGGGTGCGGCGCAGGGTGCAGGCGGAGGCGGCGACCAGGCCGAAGCCGTTGTCGACGTTGCGGACCGTGACGTCGTCCACCCAGCAGTCGTACGCGCACTGCAGGACGACCCCGTTGTAGCCCTTGTCGAGGAGGTGCGGGGACTGCGGGGTCTCCATCACGTCCAGGGTGAGGCCCTCGACCCCGGACCCGGTCAACTCCGGCACATGGGTGGTGAACTGGGGGTTCCACTCGGGGCGCAGGTCCACCGGGAGCGGGCGTTCCAGAATCACCCGGCGGCCCCGGACGGCGGTGACGCGGACGGGCCATTCGTAGGGGACGTAGGACAGCAGCTTGGTCTTGTCCTCCCAGTAGTAGGCCGCGGGGCCCGGACCGCCGCCCGACATGTGCTGGAGGAGGGTGTGGGCGGTGTCGTCGAAGACCCGGAGCAGGACCAGGCGGCCGGGGCGGAGCCGGGAGGCGTCGGCGACGGTGACCGCCCAGTCACCCCGGCGGGCGGGCCCGACGGGCGTCAACTGCTCCCACTCGTCGCGCTTGTTGCCGGTCCAGCCCTCGAACGGCCAGGCCTGTGCCCTGATCGCCGCGGCCAGGGAGTCCCAACGGGCTTTCGGCGCCAGCCAGATCAGCCCGCCCGCCCAGGACCACGCCGACTTGGTGCCGCCGTAGCGGGAGCCGTAGGGGCCGATCAGTTCGGTCAGGTTCTTCGTCGCGTACAGGGTGGTACGGCCGCTGCCCGCGCCGCGCAGCACCACGTTGTCGTACCCGAGTTGGATCAGGCCGTCGATGCGGAAGGTGCCCGGCGGGATGGTGACCGTGCCACCGCCGGCCCTGGCGGCTGCGGCGATGGCACGGTTGATCGCGGGGGCGCAGTCGGTGACGCCGTCGGCCACGGCGCCGTGGGCGCGGACGTCGGTCACCACGGGGAGCCGGCGGATGCGTGCGGCGCCGGCCCGTCCGACGTACGGGATCTGCGGGTGGGTGAAGGGGGTGCGGGTGAACTCGCGCCAGAGTCCCGGGACGTGAGCATCGGAGGCGTGGGCCGTGCCGGCACCCGCCACCGCGGTCGTGGCCACCGCCGTGGCGCCGGCGAGCAGGGTCCGTCTGGTCATGCCGTGGTGCGCGGTACTCATTCTGCACGTCCTTCCATGCGAGTCAGTCATGGATGTGAACGACGTTCAGGTCTGCGTCGAGCGTGAGCATGCCACGACGGTCGAGCACAGCGAAAGAGTCGTGCAGAGGTCAGTCGGCGGGGCGTTCGATCAGATGCGTGAACGCGTCCAGGTTCCGGGTCGACTCACCCCGGGACACCCGCCACGCGTACTCCTTGCGGATCGAGGTGGCGAAGCCCAGCTCCAGAAGGGTGTTGAAGGCGCCGTCCGCAGCCTCCAGGACCTGGCCGAGCAGGCGGTCGATCTCGTCGGCGGTGACGGAGGCGAGCGGGAGCCTGCCGGCGAGGTAGACGTCACCGAGCCGGTCGACGGCGTAACTCACGCCGTACAGCCGCAGGTTGCGCTCCAGGAGCCAGCGGTGCACGGCCGGTTCGTTCTCGTCGGGGTGGCGGATGACGAAGGCGTTCAGGGAGAGCGAGTGACGGCCGACCAGGAGCGAGACGGTGGTCTTCAGCTTCCGGGTGCCGGGGAGCTGCACGACGTAGCTGCCGGACTCGGGGCTCTCCCAGTCCAGTTCGGCGTCCTTCAGGACACCCTCGATGACCTGCGCCGCCCGCTGTTCCTGTGAAGCATCACCCATGGGCCGAGCGTACGCGACGGCGGTGGGACTGGGTCGCGGCCAGGTAGACGTCGGCGGTGGCGGCGGCCGCCGTGTCCCAGCCGAAGCGCTCGGCGTGCCGGGCGGCGGCGCTGCCGAAACGGTCCGCCAGGGACGGGTCGTCGGCGAAACGGCTCAGCACGCGCGCGTACGCGGCGGGATCGTGGCCGCGCACCAGGAAGCCGGTCTCGCCGTCCCGTACGGCCACCGGCAGGCCGCCGACCGAGGCGGCGAGGACCGGCGTGCCCGCCGCCTGCGCCTCTATCGCCACCAGGCCGAAGGACTCGCTGTAGGAGGGCATGACGAGGACCGAGGCGGCCCGGAACCAGTCCGCGAGCTGCTCCTGCCCGACCGGCGGCCGGAACCGCACCACGTCCGCTATGCCGAGCCGCGCGGCCAGCTTCTGCAGGCCCTCCGGCTTGGCGAGGCCGCTGCCGCTGGGGCCGCCGACGACCGGCACGACGATCCGGGAGCGGAGTTCGGGGCGCTCGTCGAGGAGGACGGCCACCGCGCGCAGCAGTATGTCGGGGGCCTTCAGCGGCTGGATGCGGCCCGCGAAGAGCGGGACCAGGGCGTCCTGCGGGAGGTCCAGGCGGGCGCGGGCGGCGGCGCGGCCGTCGGCGGGACAGAACCGGCCGAGGTTCACGCCGGGGTGGACGACGGCGACCTTCGCGGGGTCGGCGCTGTAGTGGTGGACGAGTTCCTCGGCCTCTTCGGAGGTGTTCGCGATCAGCCGGTCGGCGGCGGACACGATCTGGGTCTCGCCGATGACGCGGGCGGCGGGCTCGGGGGTGTCGCCGTCGGCCAGGCTGGCGTTCTTGACCTTGGCCATGGTGTGCATGGCGTGCACGAGGGGGACGCCCCAGCGCTGGGCGGCGAGCCAGCCGACGTGGCCGGAGAGCCAGTAGTGCGAGTGGACGAGGTCGTAGTAGCCGGGGCGGTGGCCGGCCCAGGCCTGCATCACGCCGTGCGTGAAGGCGCACAGCTGGGCCGGGAGGTCCTCCTTGGCGAGCCCCTCGTAGGGGCCGGCGTCGACGTGCCGTACGAGGACGCCCGGAGCGAGTTCCACGGTGTGCGGGAGGCCGCCTGCGGTGGCCCGGGTGAAGATCTCCACCTCGATGTCGATCGCGGCGAGGCGCTGCGCGAGCTCCACGATGTAGACGTTCATGCCGCCGGCGTCACCGGTGCCGGGCTGGTGGAGCGGTGAGGTGTGCACGGAGAGCATGGCGACGCGGCGGGGGCGGCGGGAGCGCAGGAGCCTGCTGACGTACTGGCTCACGTGGCGGTCCTCCTTGTGCGGGCATGCCTTCGGGAGGACGTGGGGGTCCCCTCGGTCTGCAACAGCGGGGAGACGGGTTCCCATTCCGGGGGTGGTCGATTTTACCGACAGATTGCCTGGTATCGCTCAACCGTTCGAGGGTGGGGTGCGTGGGACACAGCCCCGCGCCCTTGAAGGGGCACTCACACTTACCCTCGTACGCATGACCACCCGCGCCTCCCTCCCCCGCTCTCGGCTTCGCTCGAGCGGGGGGACCCCCATCGTGGGGACGGTGACGCGCGGGACCACCAACCCCAATCGGTTGCGCCGTATGGACCGGTGGATCGCCGCGGCCCACGGTGCCGAACTGCGCCGCGCCCGCGACCCTCTGGCCGTCGACCTCGGGTATGGGGCCGCGCCCTGGACCGCCGTCGAGCTCCTCGGGCGGCTGCGGACCGTCGCGCCGCGCGCGCGGGTCGTCGGGGTCGAGATCGAACCCGCGCGGGTGGCCGCCGCGCAGCCGTACGAGCGCGAGGGGCTCGTCTTCCGGCACGGCGGATTCGAGATCCCCGTCCCCGCCCGGCCGTTGCTCATCCGGGCGGCCAACGTGCTGCGTCAGTACGACGAGGGCGAGGTCGCCGGCGTCTGGGAACGGCTGTGTGCGCGGCTCGCACCCGGCGGACTGCTGGTCGAGGGGACCTGCGACGAGATCGGGCGGCGGCACGTGTGGGTGGCGCTCGGGCCCGAGGGGCCGCGCACGGTGACCTTCGCGACCCGACTGGGGTCGCTCGAGCGGCCGTCGGACCTCGCCGAACGGCTGCCGAAGGCGCTGATCCACCGCAACGTGCCGGGCGAGCCGGTGCACGCGTTCCTGCGGGATTTCGACCGGGCCTGGGCGGCCGCCGCGCCCTACGCGTCGTACGGCGCCCGGCAGCGGTGGATCCGGGCGGTACGGGACCTGACGGCCGGCTGGCCGGTGACGGACTCGGCGGTGCGCTGGCGGCAGGGGGAAGTGACGGTGGCCTGGGAGGCGTTGGCGCCGGCGGTCTGACGGGCGGACCGACGGGGCGGCCGGGAACGATCTCGGTGAGTCGTACGTCACACAGGCGGGGAGATCGTCATGTCCGGGGAGAAATCGGGGAGGAACCCGCCTGCCGTTGCCTCTGTCGCTTTGCGGCACCGCGTGGCACGATCCTCCCCGTGCCGTAAGTTACTGACGATTAATCAGTTTTGGGGGAGGTCGGGACATGGGACCGGACAAGCACTCCGTCCGGCCGGGTGGGCGCGGGGTCCTGGCGACGGCGGTGACCGTGGTCTGCGCGGTGACCGTACTGACGGCGCCCGGCACGGCGTTCGCGGCACCGGAGCCCACGCCGTCCGTGAGCGCGTCCCCGAGCCCCCCGGTGACGCTCCCGCCCGACAAGGACCTCGAAGCGGTACAGCGGAAGCTGGACGACCTCTACCACGACGCGGCCGTCGCCACCGACGCCTACAACGCCGCCGAGGAAGCCGCCCAGAAGCAGTCGGCCCAGATCGTCGACCTGGCCAAGAAGATCGTCAAGGGGCAGCAGAGACTCGACCAGTTGAAGCAGCGGGCGGGCCGGGCGGCCGCCGCCCAGTACCGCACCGGCGGACTCCCGGACACCGCCAAGCTGATGCTCAGCGACGACCCCTCGGAATTCCTGGACGGAGCCGGACGGGTGCTCCAGGGCGAGCGCGCCACCAAGGGCCTGATCAGCGAACTGACCCGGACCCAGCAGGACTTGAAGCAGTACGCGGCGGACGCGGCCGACCAGTGGAACAAGCTGGAGGCCGGACGCAAGGCGAAGGCCGCCGCGAAGAAGAAGATCACGGAGCGGATCACCGCCGCCGAGCAGCTCCAGTCGAAGCTGCAGAAGAAGCAGAAGGAACAGCTGGCCGAGCTGGAACGGCAGGCCGCCTACAAGGCGCAGACCGCCTGGCTGGACACCGGGATACTCGGCGAGATCCACGGCAAGGCGTCCGCGGCCGGCGAGAAGGCGATCGCCTTCGCCACCGCCCAGATCGGCAAGCCGTACGTGTGGGGCGCCGAGGGCCCGGACTCGTACGACTGCTCCGGACTGACCTCGCAGGCCTGGGCGAGCGCCGGGAAGCCGATCCCGCGGACCTCGCAGGAGCAGTGGAAACAGCTCAAGCACGTCGACGTCAAGGACATGCGCCCCGGCGACCTGATCATCTACTTCGACGACGCCAGCCACGTCGCCCTGTACATCGGGGACGGCGCGATCATCCAGGCCCCGCGGCCCGGACGGACGGTGTCGATCGGGGGCGCCGGGACGATGCCGATCCTCGGAGTGGTGCGCCCGGATGCGTAATGCCCCTTTCGTGAGCTGTGTCATGTGACCCGGCCCACCGCAACGCCCGCTCAAACCCGGGTGGCACGTGACCTTCGTCATCCCCGTTCCACCGCCCGCTCACCCAACTGCGGTACAGCACACGGCATATGACAGTGGCCTGAGACCGAGCGACGCGGCTCACACCATTCCGTTGCGGCGGCCAGTACCGCTATGGTCCCCGTCGGTGGGGTCGAGTCCCTCGTCCCACCACGCCCTCGGGGGGAGGGAAGGAACCCGACACGATGCCCGTACCCGTACCGCGGCAGAGAGCGATCCCGGCCGTGGAGAGTGGTCAGGCGCCGGCCGCCGCGCCCGCACAGGGCGGCGGCCCCCTCAAGGAAGAGGCCAACCGCACGGAAGCCGTCACGCCGAACGCGGGCGGCACCACTCTCACCCTGCTGCTGATCGAGGACGATCCGGCCGGCTCGCCGATCCTGCCCGAGCTGCGCGACGCGTCCGGCACCTCGATCCGTATCCGCACCGCCCGCAACCTCACCGAGGCCGAGCGGCTGCTGACCGACGACGTCCACTGCATCCTGCTGGACCTGGCGCTGCCGGCGCCGGGCGGCAAGGACACGGAGGGCGAGCTGGCCGTGCTCAAGCACGTGCTGGAGCTCGCGCCCCGCCATGCCGTCCTCGCGCTCACCGCCTCCGGTGACGCCGAGCGCGGCACCGAGGCCGTGCGCGTCGGCGCGCAGGACTACCTCTTCCGGGACGAGCTGGACGGACGGCTGCTGAGCCGCGCCATCCGGTACGCCGTCGAACGCAAACGCTCCCTCACCACCGAGCGAAAGCTCGCCGAGGGGCGGATGCGGGCGCAGGAGAACCGGCGCCTGGAACGCGGCCTGCTGCCCACGCCCCTGCTGGACGGCTCCTCGCTGCGGTTCGCCGCGCGCTACCGCCCCGGCCGCTCCCGGGCCCTGCTCGGCGGCGACTTCTACGACACCGTGCGCACCCCCGACGGGACCGTGCACGCGATGATCGGCGACGTCTGCGGGCACGGTCCGGACGAGGCCGCGCTCGGGGTGGAGCTGCGGATCGCCTGGCGGGCGCTGACCCTGGCGGGGCTGTGCGGGGACGAGCTGCTCGGCACGCTCCAGGAGGTGCTGGAGCACGAGCGCTCCGACGAGGAGATCTTCGCGACGCTCTGCACGGTCGACATAGCGCCGGACGGGCGCCGGGCGGGGCTGTGCCTGGCCGGGCATCCGGCGCCGCTCCTCGCCCGGCCGGGCCGCCCGGCCGAGCTGCTGCCGTACGACAACAACGGCCCGGCGCTCGGGCTGCTGAAGGGTGCCCGGTGGCCGCGGACGCAGGTGGAGCTGGGGGCCGAGTGGAGCCTGATGCTCTACACCGACGGGCTGATCGAGGGCCGGGTGGGGGTCGGCGGGGAACGGCTCGGTCAGGAGGGGATGGTCGAGATGGTGCGGCGGCAGCTGGGCTCCGGGCTGACCGGGGAGGCGTTGCTGCGGGCGGCGGTGAACGAGGTGCGGCAGCTCAACGGGGGTGAGCTGACGGACGATGTGGCCGTTGTGCTGCTGGACCGAGGGGTCTGAGCGGCGGCTCGCCACGGCGGGGACTGTGGTGTGCCGGGTGCGGGTGCTTCGTCGCCGGTCGCGCCACGCGGCGGAGCCGCACACCGACTACAGCCTCGCGCCCCTTCGGGACGCGCCCCGGCGGGCGCGCCCCAGCCGGCGCGCCCTGAAGGGTCAGCGGCCGCCGTTGTACGGGCCGTACGGGCCGTCGCTGCTGCTGCCGCCGCGGCGGCCTCGCCAGCCGCCGCCTCCGCCCGAGACCTGCTTGACCGCCGGCCGGACGTCGACGATGTAGACGATGCTCGCCACCACGCCCGCGATCGGGAGTATGGAGAGGATCGAGAAGAGGTAGCTGACGACCAGGGCGATGGCCAGGATGATCAGCCAGAAGATCTTGTTCTGCTTGTCGGCCGCGCGGAAGGCGTCCTCACGCCGGAACGCGGCGTCGAACAGCCCGAACGCCGCCAGCGCCATCAGGACGATCTTCAAAATCCCCAGGAGACCTGCGAACCCCAGCATCAGCATGCTGTCACCACCGTTCCTTCCCGATCCCCGATCCCTACGCGGCCACCGTACCCGTAGAACGGGCCGGGCACCCGGGCGGTGACCTCCAGAACGCTCGCGCTGGAGCCGCCGGGAGC
>NZ_JBEYFC010000153.1:0-18447 GCF_040634175.1 Streptomyces sp. NPDC007162 | reverse complement strand
GAGAACCTCTGATCTTGCTCAAGGCCGTAGTCATGCGCATGCCGGAGACATAGGTTCGCTTCGACCACGAACGGCAAGGGCGGGGGCATTCACGCGATGGCGAAGAAGCCGGTACGTGCAGCACTGGGCGATGTCTGGCTCACCTGCCAGGTGTGCCAAGGGGATCTGTTCCGAGAGCGGGATGTCCTGCTCAACAGCACCGGCATGGAGTTCATGAAGTTGGCCTGGGCCGACGAGAACGCCACCGGCCTGATCTGCTGGCAATGTGGTTACGTCCACCTCTTCGCCAACAAGAACATCAAGCTCTACCGAGCGGACAAGTAATGGGCCGCCTGCGGCGGCTGACACCAGCGGCTGACACCAACAAGCGCGAACGGCAGCAGTCGAAACCGGACCCCATTGAACGATCACCCGAGGCACAGAGGCGGTTGGTCGACGTCGGTAGACCAGATCCTGAGGGCGACCTGGGGACTCACCTTGACGGAGCAGGGCCTCTGGATCGCCTCGGACTCCACCGACCTTCGCATCAGCCCGGCCGCGTGTCAGACTGCCTTTCATGACTCACAGCCGAAAGGTCCATGCCGCGTAGGCGCCCCTCACGCCTGCGGGCGGACAACAGGCGCTTTGCTGCACATCGCCGCTACTCGAAGATCAGTAGGCTCTCTGGCCCAGCTCAGGCGCAGATCATTCAGTTGGAGCGGACGCGTCTCCAACCCGGCCTGATCGAGCAGGCTCTCTCGCGGTGGGCTGCCATCGCACGTGCACCGTGGGATCAGCTCCCTTCGCCGTTCAGCGACCGATGCGGTCATCCGGACTGCTGCCCGGAACCGGCGGACGAGCGAGATCTTCTGGAACTAGCGATCTGCGCTCTCCCCAAGAAGACCGCGCGGGAGCTCCGCAACATCGTGCAGCCTCTCGATCTAAAGATCCTCGAACGTCCCGACGCGGTGCCGTATGGCAACCCACCTCATCGTTGGTGGCGAGACGCCTTCTGATACGACCGCAACCGACCACCACCAGCCCCAGACGACCAACTGACGCGCTCGGCAGACCGCAGAGGCTTCCAAGCTGGTACCAAGGCACCGCCAAGCCGCAGGCCACAGCCGTTACGCCTGTGCAGCGGAGACCGCACCGAGAAGACACAGGTCACCGTCGCGCCACCCCAGCGCGGATCCGCATAAGCGATCTTCCGGACTAGCTACGCGGGTTCGATTCCCGTCGCCCGCTCTGTACGGCGAAGGCCCAGGTGAGAGGGTAGGTACACCCACTCCCTGGGCCTTCGGCGTACCCAGGGAGCGTGCGGTCGCGCGGGATCAGAAGTTGATCGAGTTTATGGTCTGCGCCAGCGAGTCGAGGAAGCGCTGGATGGACGGGGCCATCCCGGTCGAGGCGAGGAAGAAGCCGAAGAGCACGGCGACGATGGCGGGGCCCGCCTTGATGCTGCCCCCTCTCATCAGCACTACCAGGACGATCGCCAACAGCAGCACCACAGACAGTGAAATGGCCACAACTGATCACACCCTCGGTCGGTCCGCTCTCCCGGCCCAGGGGTACGGCCCCGCACCCCCGCCAGATCCATCGTGCCACCAACCCGGCCGCACTATGCGGCTCGTGACACAACGTCGACAACACACCCCACTCCGACAACCGCTCGCACGGGAATTCGAGGGCACACCCGCCCCTGGGTGCACGGCAATTAACAGGACTTGTTTTCCATGTCCACACAACCCGTGCGCAGGTAATTCGAATTGTTGTCACAGGTGCGGCGAGGGCGGCCCACAACCGGCCGTTATGCACCATTTCATCGGGATGAAAAGGGACATCACGGGTGGAAGCGCAGGATGGAACCGCATAGGTGTCGGCTTCAATCCGCCTTAGTCATCCGGTGTTTCGGGGGCGGCCGTCGCCCATAAGCAGCATTCGCATCGATGGTTTTACGAAATCGCACAGGCGACGCTAGGGTGCCTCAGATGTCTGATGCCGCCACGTCCCTGGGCCAGAACCGAACACCGCGCCTCCCGGCCCCGCCGCCGGCCGGCAGACCCCGCGACGCGTTCTTCGACAACGCCAAGTACCTGGCGATCGCGCTGGTCGCGATGGGTCACTCATGGGAGCCGCTGAAGGGCGACAGCCGCGTCCTGGAGGCGATGTACACCGTCGTCTACGCGTTCCACATGCCGGCGTTCATCATCATCTCGGGCTACTTCTCGCGGAACTTCGACCTGCGCCCTGACCGGGTGAAGAGGCTGGTCACCGGGGTCGTGGTGCCGTACGTCCTGTTCGAGACGGCCTACTCCCTCTTCCAGCGCTACGTCGGCGGGGCCGCCGACCAGGACATCAGCCTGCTCGACCCCTGGTACCTGACCTGGTTCCTGTGCGCGCTGTTCGTCTGGCGGCTGACCACCCCGATCTGGCGGACCGTCCGCCACCCCCTGCCCCTCGCCTTCGTCGTCGCGATGCTGGCCTCCGTCTCCCCCAGCATCGGTGACGACCTGGACCTCCAGCGGGTGCTGCAGTTCCTGCCCTACTTCGTGCTCGGTCTGTGCCTGCGGCCCGAGCACTTCCGGCTGGTGCGCCGATGGCCGGTGCGGATCGCCGCGGTGCCGGTGTTCGCCGCCGCGCTGGTGTTCGCGTGGTGGTCGGTGCCGCGCATGAACACCGGATGGTTCTACCACCGCGACTCGGCGCAGGAACTGGGGGCGCCGTGGTGGTGCGGGCCGGTGATGGTGCTCGCCCTGTTCGGCTGCTCGCTGCTGCTGACGGCCTGCTTCCTCTCCTGGGTCCCGGGCCGGCGGATGTGGTGCACGGCCCTGGGCGCCGGCACCCTCTACGGCTACCTGCTGCACGGTTTCTTCGTGAAGTACGCCGTCTACGAGGGCTGGTTCGACGCGGGGTGGCTGCACGGGCCGCTCGGCGAGATCCTCGTCACCGCGGTCGCGGGGGCCGGGGTGACGCTGCTGTGCACCGGCCCCGTCCGGCGGGTGTTCCGGTTCGCCATGGAGCCGAGGATGGACTGGGCGTTCCGGCGCGACGCGGTGGAGGCGGCCCGGGAGCGCGGGCGGCAGGGCCGGGAGAGCCCGGAGCGCCGGGAGCCGGTCAACGCCTGACTCCGGCTACGCCCGCAGGCCGAGAAGGGCGCGCATCCGGGCGTACTTCTCGGTCAGCCGTTTCCGGGTGTCCTCGTCCAGTACGGCGAGCCGCCCGGGGTCGGCGTTGTGCGCGAGGTCGGCCTCCTTGACGAGCAGCGCGCCCGGGGTGTCGAGGATGCGGCCGGCGTACGACTCGGGCGGCTCGCCCGGCCGCTTGGTGAGGGCGAGTACGACGGCTTTGGTACGGGCGCTCAGCGGCGCGGCCACCAGCCACTGCTCGGTCAGGGCATGGTCCTCGACGGCGTCGTGCAGCCAGGCGGCGGCGACCTGGTCGTCGTCCCCGCCGCGGGCCCGTACCCCTTCGGCCACGGCCGCGAGGTGCTCGGCGTAGGGGCGGCCCGCCTTGTCGGTCTGGGCGGCGTGGGCGGCCCGGGCGAGATTCTCGACTTCGGGGAGGGAGAGGCGGAGCGCGGTCATCTCGCCGCCTCGCGGCAGATCAGCAGCAGGGCCCGGTCGTCGTTCACGTCCTTCGCGACCGCCTCGATCAGGTGCCAGGCCGCGCCGTGGAAGCCGCCGGCGACATAGCGGTCGGCCTCGCCCGTCAGGCGGTCGATGCCCTCCACGATGTCCCGGTCGGACGTCTCCACCAGGCCGTCCGTGAAGAGCATCAGGACGTCTCCGGGGCGCAGGGAGCCCTTGACGGAGTCGAACTGCGCGCCGTCGTACACGCCGAGGAGCGGGCCCTCCGCGGCCTTCTCCTCCCAGCGGCCGCTGCCCGCGCTGAGCTGGAGGCCCGGCGGATGGCCCGCGGAGTACAGCTCGTAGTCGCCGGAGTCGAGGTCGAGGACCAGGTGGATGGAGGTCGCGAAGCCCTCGTCCCAGTCCTGGCGGAGCAGGTAGCCGTTGGCGGCCGGGAGGAAGGCGTGCGGGGGCAGGGAGCCCAGCAGGCCGCCGAACGCCCCGGAGAGCAGCAGCGCCCGGGACGCGGCGTCCATGCCCTTGCCGGAGACGTCCGTGAGGACGACCTCCATGGTGCGGCCGTTGTTCGTACGGGCCGCGACCACGAAGTCACCGGAGAAGGACTGTCCGCCGGCCGGCCGCAGCGCCATCTCGCGGTGCCAGCCCGGCGGCAGTTTCGGCAGCTTGCTCTGCACCCGGATGCGTTCGCGCAGGTCGAAGAGCATGGTGCCGCCGCGCCGCCAGGGCACGCCGACCCGGCTGCGGAACTGTGCGGTGAGCAGTCCGAAGAAACCGCAGGCGGCCACGGTCAGGACCACTCCGGGAGTGACCCGGGACGGGCCCTCCGTGTAGGGGCCCAGCCGTACCGACTCCACGATCAGGGCCGTCGCCGCCGCCGCGTACAGGCCGAGCAGGCTCGCCGGGCGCAGCAGCAGGCCGCCCGCGATGATCGGCAGGACCAGCGTGGCCGGGGAGAACCACACGGAGTTGGCGAGGGTCATGGCCGCGAGGACCGGGATGGTCAGGAGCAGTCCGGCGAGCGCGATCCAGTCGGAGCCGTCGCCGCGGAAGTAGTCCACGGCGCTTCTGCGCACGCCGACGCGGGCCCGGTGCCACTGCATCTTCCACCGGGCCGTCAGCGTCTCGGCCTTCCCGCGCCGCTCTCCGTCTACTGCCATCAGTTCGGGACCCTATCCATCGGACCAGCTGCTTGGCACGGGAGGTCCCACTTGTCCCCCGTCCGAGACTCAACTTCAGGTGCGACTTCACAGTGAACTTCACCGGAAGGCCTCGCGTCGCCGTCCGGGAGAAATTCGCTGGCTGGTCCTGCAATGCCCTGGTAGGCATGGCGCATGACGATCGAACGCCCGACCGACGTGAAAGTCCTGCGTACCGAGGAGTTCGACGCGTGGTGGGACCACCTGGTGCGGGCCTTCGGAGCCGGTCCGGCCTCGGCCGAGGAACGCGAGCTGGACCGGTCCCTCACCGAGGTCGAGCGTGCGCTGGCCGTCCGGGACGGTGCCGAACTCGTCGGTACGACCGCGGCGTTCCGCTTCCGGATGACTGTGCCGGGCGGTGCCGTGCTGCCCGCCGCGGGCGTCACCATGGTGAGCGTGTCCGCGACGCACCGGCGGCGCGGGGTGCTGACGTCGATGATGCGGCGCCAGCTGGACGACGTGCGGGAGTGGGGCGAGCCGCTCGCCGCGCTCACCGCCTCCGAGCCGGCGATCTACGGCCGTTTCGGGTACGGCGCCGCGACCCACCAGCTGCTCGCGGACATCGACACGAGCCGGGTGACGCTGGACGTGCCGGCCGGCACCGACGCCGTACGACTGCGGTACGCCGGGCCGGCCGAGGTGCTCGCCGCGTGCGAGGCGGTGTACGCGCGGACCGTGCCGCTGCGCCCCGGGATGCTGGCCCGGCAGCCCGGCTGGGAGCGGGCGGGGCTGCTGGACCCGGAGAGCGAGCGGGACGGGGCGTCGGCGCTGCAGTGCGTGGTCGCCGAACGGGACGGGGAGGTCACCGGGTTCGCCCGGTTCCGTACGAAGCTGGGCTGGGGAGCGGGCGGGCACGACGGCACGGTGACGCTGGAGGACCTGGCCGCGCTCGATCCGGCGACCGACGCGGCGCTGTGGCGGTTCCTGTTCGGCATCGACCTGATGACGACGCTGGTGGTGCGCAGGCGGCCGGTCGACGACGCCTGGCAGTACCTGGTCTCCGACATCCGGCGCTGCCGCACGCGGGTGCGGGACATGGGGTACGTGCGGCTCGTCGACGTCGGCGCGGCGCTCGCGGCGCGTACGTACCAGGCGCCGGTGGACGTGGTGCTGGAGGTGGCCGACGCCTTCTGCCCCTGGAACGCGAGGCGTTGGCGGCTCACCGGGGACGCCAAGGGCGCGTCCTGCGAGCGCACGCGTGACGCGGCCGAACTCGCCCTGTCCGTGCGGGAGTTGGGGACGGCGTACCTCGGCGGGGTCTCCCTGCTGTCGCTGGCGCGGGCCGGGCGGGTGCGGGAGCTGCGGCCGGGGGCGCTGGCGGAGGCGTCGGTGGCGTTCGGATCACCGGTGCTGCCGTGGCTGCCGCACGGTTTCTGACGGGCGGTTGCTGCCGCACGGTTTCTGACGGGCGGTTGCTGACGGGCGGTTGCCGACGGACCGATCGTGGCGCGCGGTTGCCGAGGGGCGGCGGTCAGGTCTGCTGGCAGCCGGGGCACCAGAAGAGGTTGCGGGACGCGAGGTCGGCGGTGCGGATCCCGGTGCCGCAGATGTGGCAGGGCAGGGTGGCCCGGCGGTAGACGTACACCTCTCCGCCGTGGTCGTCGACGCGCGGCGGGCGGCCCATCGCCTCCGGGGTGTGCTCGGGCCGGACGGTGTCGATCCGGTTGTTCCGGACACCCTCGTGCATGAGGGCGACGAGGTCGCCCCAGACGGCGTCCCACTGCGCCGGGGTGATGTCCCGGCCGGCGCGGTAGGGGTCGATGCCGTGCCGGAACAGCACCTCGGCGCGGTAGACGTTGCCGACGCCCGCGACGACCTTCTGGTCCATGAGCAGCGCGGCGACGGTGGTGCGGCTCCGGGAGATCCTCCGGTACGCGAGGTCCGGGTCGGCGTCGTCGCGCAGCGGGTCCGGACCGAGCCGGGCGTGCACGGCCGCCTTCTCCTCGTCGTTGATCAGGGCGCAGGTGGTGGGGCCGCGCAGGTCGACGTACGAGGTGGCGTCGGCGAGGCGCAGCCGGACCGTGTCGGTGGCCGGGGGCGCGGGGACGGCGCCGAAGGTGACCTTGCCGAAGAGGCCGAGGTGGATGTGCACCCAGTCGCTGTCGCGGAAGCCGAGGAAGAGGTGCTTGCCGTGCGCCTCGGTACGGGTGAGGGGGGTGCCGTCGACGAGGCTCGCGGAGTCGGAGAACTTGCCCTGCGGGCTGCTGGCGCGGACGGGGCCGGTGAGGCGGCCGTAGTCCAGCGCCAGCCGGTGGATCGTGTGCCCTTCTGGCACGGGCCGACTTTCCTTTCCCGCCCACCCACCGGCTCGGTCGGCCGGGAGGCGAGGACGAGGGGTCCGGTGGATGGGGGCGGGGGGCGGGGGCGGAGCGCTACGGCTGGGGGTGGTGCGCGGGGATCGGGGGGAGGTCGCCCGTCGTCTCGTACTCCGCCAGCATGTCGATGCGGCGGGTGTGGCGCTCCTCCTCGGAGAACGGTGTGTTCAGGAACGTCTCGACGAACTTCGTCGCCTCGTCCTCCGTGTGCATGCGCGCGCCCACCGCGACGACGTTCGCGTTGTTGTGCTGCCGGCCGAGCGACGCGGTCTCCTCGCTCCAGGCGAGGGCCGCGCGGACGCCCTTGACCTTGTTCGCGGCGATCTGCTCGCCGTTGCCGGAACCGCCGATCACGACGCCGAGGGACTCGGGGTCCGCCGCTGTCCGCTCGGCCGCGCGGAGGCAGAACGGCGGGTAGTCGTCCTGGGCGTCGTAGATGTGGGGGCCGCAGTCCACCGGGTCGTGGCCCGCCGCCTTCAGCCACTCGACGAGGTGGTTCTTGAGTTCGAAGCCCGCATGGTCGGAGCCGAGATACACGCGCATGGGACGAGTGTGACATGGCGCCGAACGTGCGGCAGTGCGGGGGCCGCGCCCCGCGGGGGCGGGGCGCGGACGGTCGCGGCACGGACGCTCACAGCAGGGTGAAGCTCTCCTTCACCCGCTCGTAGGTCCGCACCGCCTGGCGTTCGACCGCCGGCTGGTACCAGGTGTTGACCTGGTACGACTTCCCGTCGGCGTCGAAGCCCAGCAGCCGGGCGTGCCAGGGGGTGCCCCTGAGGGTGAAGGTGTACTCCCAGACGACCGCCGGGTGGCCCCGGAACGTGGTCCTCGCCAGCCGGATCTTCGCGTAGTCGCGGCCCTGGTGGGCGCTGCGCTCGGAGGCGCTCCAGGTGTCCATGAGGTCGCCGCGGGCGAGCGAGGACTTGGCGACGAGTTCCTGGGAGCCGTCGGGGGACGTGTAGTGCACCTCGGCGCCGGTCTTCACGTCCCGGCGCCAGCCGGTGGGAGGGGCCCAGGCGAAGCCGCCGGGTTCCTCGTGGGCGCCGGGCGGGAGGGAGCGGGGGCGGGTGGTGCCCGCCACGGCGGGTGAGGAGGTGCCAGTGGTTGTCCTGTCGGCGCCGCCGCCGTCTGTCGTGGTGGTGAGGAGGATGGCGATGGTGGTGGCTACGGCTATGACTCCCAGTGCGGCGAAGAGGGTGGTGCGGGGGGCTTTTCGCCGGGGAGTTCGCGCGGGTGCGTTGTGGCTGGTCGCGCCCCGCGGCGGAGCCGCCGACGGATACAGCCCCGCGCTCCTTTCGGAGCGCTGTGGTTCGGGGCGTTCGCTGGTTACCGGGCGGATGCCGTAGGCCGGGGTCGGGTGGTCTCGGGGTGTCGGGTGAGCCACCGGGTGCAGGGACTGTGCCACCTGTGCCAGGGGTGGCCTGGCCGTCGGGTCCTTTGCCAGGAGCGCGGCCAGCAGGTCGTGCAACGGGCCTGCGGTGGAGGGGAGTTCGGGTTCCTCGTAGAGGACCGCGTGCAGGGTGGCCAGGGTGGTGTCGCGGGAGAACGGGGAGCGGCCGGCGAGGGCCGCGCAGAGGGTCGCGCCGAGGGACCAGACGTCGGACGGCGGCCCCTGCGGGCGGCCGGCGATCCGCTCGGGTGCCATGTAGTCGGGGGAGCCGACCAGCATGCCGGCCATGGTCAGCGCCTTGGCGTCCTGGATCGCGGCGATCCCGAAGTCGGTGAGGACGACCCGGGCGCCGGCGTCCTCCACGAGGACGTTGCCGGGTTTGATGTCGCGGTGCAGCACTCCCCCGGCGTGCACCTGCCGCAGCGCGGCTACCAGGCCGAGGCCGATCCGGGCCGTCTCGCGGGGGCTGAGCGCGCCCTCCTCGGCCATGACGTGTTCCAGGGACCGTCCGACCACCAACTCCATGACGATCCAGAGGAGTTCGCCCTCGTCGACGACGTCGTAGACGCGCACGACGTTGGGGTGGTCGATCCGGGCGGTGGCCCTGGCCTCGCGCAGGGTTCGTTCGCGGCGGGTGCGGGTGTCCTCCGCGTCGTGGCCGTCGATCCGCATCTCCTTGACGGCGACCCGCCGGTCCAGCGTCTCGTCGGCGGCCCGCCACACCCGTCCCATTCCCCCCTGCCCGATGCTCTCGGCCAGCCGGTAGCGGCCGGCCACCAGCAGCCCGGGCACACCACCGCACCCCCGACCCACCGAATTCCCTGAATTCCCTGAACTCTCTGGATTTTCTGGATTCCCTGGGTTCGCTGAATTCTCCGGCAATTCGCCGCACCCCCTGAACGACCGCCCCTGCCGACACGCAATGGTCACACTTACGGCCGTACCAGCATAGTGCGGAGAAATCTTGTGGTACCTCTTCAAGTGACCGCGAATTCAGTTGCGGTCCAGGGGGCTGCAAGGGGGACGAACATGAGTTCTCGTCGTATGGCCGTCGTCACGGGATCACTGGTCACGGGGGCTTTCTCGGCCGTGCTGATCCTTTCGTGCCCGGCCGTCGCCGACGACCAGGGGGACCGGCGAGCGGCACGGGGGGAAAGGCGGTCGACCAGGCGCCGGCGGGTGTGCGGCTGACGACCACGCTGCCCGGGAGGATCTCGGTCGACAACAGTTCGCAGAAAACGGCGTTGACCGCCACCGTCAAGAACACCGGAACCAGGGACAGCGGTGACATCAGGCTTCTGGTGGTCGGTTTCGACGGGCTGCGGGTCGAGGGCTCCCGGGGCTGTGACGCCGTCGCGAAGAAGGATCTGCCGGCCGGGTCGAACAGCGCGTTCAGCTGTCCGGTGGGGGTGCTCGGCGCGGGCGGGTCGAAGTCGTTCGCGGTGGACGCGACGTTCGACCTGGGCCGGACCGGGAAGATCTGCCTGCCGGTGGGAACCGCGGACGGGAAGAAGACCTACTGGCAGCAGGGCCCGGTGCCGTTCGGCACGACCAACCCCGCCCCCAACGCCCCGGCCACCCCGCTGCTGCTCGGCACCGACAACAAGCCGGTGGGGCCGGGCGGCGACCAGTTGCCGAAGACCGGCGCGGGAAGCGAGGTGCTGCCGCTCGGCGCGACCGGCACGGCGCTGGTCGCGGCCGGGGCGGCCGGGCTGTGGTGGTCCCGGCGCCGCCCGCGTCGGAGCGGTTCCGCATGAGCAGCGGGGCCCGGGGCGCCTGCGCGCCCCGGGCCCCTGCCGCGTCGGTGTCGTGTCAGCGCTTGTCGGCCAGCTTCCATGCCGTGGGCAGCGCACCCATCGCCAGGGCCGCCTTGAGCGCGTCACCGATCAGGAACGGCGTGAGGCCGGCCGCGATCGCCGCGGACGCGGAGATACCGGCGGCGTAGGCCAGGTAGGGCACGCCGATCGCGTAGATGATCGCCTCGCCGAGCACCATCGTGCCCGCCATGCGCAGCACGCCGCGGTCGGCGCCGCGCCGGGCCAGGGCGCCGACGACGGCGGAGGCGAGGATCATGCCGAGGATGTAGCCGAAGGAGACGGAGAGCCCGGAGGTGCCGCCCGCGAACCACGGCACGCCCACCAGGCCGGCGGCCGCGTACAGGGCGAGGGAGGCCACACCGCGGCGGGCGCCCAGGCCGGTGCCGACCAGCAGGGCGGCGAAGGTCTGGCCGGTCACCGGGACCGGGGAGCCCGGGACCGGCACGGCGATCTGCGCGGCGAGGCCGGTGAGCGCGGCGCCGCCGACCACGAGGGCGGCGTCGCGCACCCGGGACGCGGGCAGGAGGTCGGCGAGGACGGTGCCGGTACGGGCGGACGCGACGGCGGTGCTCATGGGGTCTCCGCGGGGGTGAGGTAGGCGAGGACAGGGGCAGTCGGGGACGGACTCCGTGACGCTATCCCGGCCCCGTGTGAGCCGAACACGTCAGCGGTCGACAAAGGCCGGAAGTGACGCTTGGTGGGCTCCCCACAAAGGGTGCGGGTTACACCGGGTACGGGGTGACACCGATCACTGAGGCAGAGATGTTTCAGTCACGTCAACGGCGTCGAACAGGTCTGTGGAGTTCCGCCAATCGAACCCTAGTGGTCTGGTGGGATTCCCGGTTTCTGACCTAGTCTTCGGGACATGGTCGCCCAGTCCCTGAACCTCACGTCGCGTCGCTATGTCGACCTGCGACGGCAAGGGGCTGCCACCTGTCGCCGTCCGGCCTGAGGCCGCGCCGCGGGAGACCGGTCCGGCGCGCCTCGCACCCCGAGACGTGTCGGCCCCGTTCCCGAGGACGGTTTCCCATGCCCCGTACCGCTCCGCCCCCGCCCGCCGCCCCGCCCCGTGACCGCCGGCGCGCCAGCGCCAGTGTGGTGCTCAGGTCGGTGCTGGAGCACGGGCCGGTCGCCCGCTCCACCATCGCCCGGCTGACCGGGCTGTCCCCGGCCTCCGTCACCGACTACTGCGCGCGCTTCACCGAACTCGGCCTGATCCGGGAGACGCAGGCGCCGCAGAAGGTCAAGGGGGTGGGCCGCCCGCATGTCCCGGTCGACCTGGACGACTCTCGGTTCGTGGTCGGCGGGGTGCATGTGGCCGTGCCGTACACCACGGTCGCGCTGCTCGACCTGCGCGGCCGGGTCGTCGTACGGCGGGAGGTGAAGCACGCGGGCCGCACCGAGGCGCGCGCCGTGCTGGCACGGGCCGCCGCCGGGCTGGCCGCGCTCCTCGACGAGGTGCCCGGCAGCCGGCCGCTGGGCGTCGGGGTCGCCGTCGGCGGCTGGGTGGACCGGGACTCCGGGACCGTGGTCGAGCACCCGCTGCTGGGCTGGCGGGAGGTGCCGGTGCGCGAGCTGCTCGGCGCGGGCACCGGGCTGCCGGTCCATGTGGACGGGCACGCGCGGGCGCTGGTCAACGGCGAGCGGCTGTTCGGGCGGGCCAGGGGCAGCCGGAGCGTGCTGCACCTGTTCGTCGGGAACGTGGTCGACGCGGCGTTCGCCACCGGAGACGAGGTGCACCACGGTCCGCGCTCGCAGGCGGGCACGATCGCGCACCTGCCGGTGCCGGGCGGTACCGAGCCCTGTGCCTGCGGGCGGACCGGCTGTCTCCAGGTGGAGCTGAGCGAGCGGACGCTGGTACGGCGCGCGCGGGCCGCCGGGGTGGTCGACGGTGGCAATCCGATGGACGTGCTCGCGGCGGCGCGGGCCGGTGACCCGGTGGCGGCACGGCTGCTGGTGGAGCGGTCGCGGCTGACCGGGCGGGCGGCGGCGCTGCTGCTCGACGTCCTCAACCCGGAGAGCGTGGTCGTCACCGAGGTGGGTGCGCTGTACCGGGAGGACTGCCTGGCCGCGCTGCGGGAGGCGGTCGGGCCGCGGCGGGCGCCCGTGGCGCCGACCAGTTTCGGGGACGGCGTGCTGGCGGTCGCGGGCGGTTCGGTGGTCCTCGACGTGTTGTACCGGGACCCGCTGAGCGCGTCACCAGAGCTTAATTAATTCAGAAACTCGGAATATTGACAGTCGTCGCGTACGGCAAGGAACATCTGTCTCATGACCTGTCGCACTCTTTGTTGCTGACGTCTTGGCGCGCCCAAGGCGCGCGTTTCTCCGCATGCCCCGCATGCTCTGTGTGAGATCCCACGCTGCGAGATCTCTCTTTCCGGTCCTGTGTCGCCGGTAATTCACGCTGCCTTTCTGCTGCTTTCCTCCCCGGAGTACTCCCATGCCTGCTGCGTCCCCTTCCGGCGTCGACCGCCGGGTCTTCCTCACCTCACTGCTCGGCGCCTCGGCGGCCGTGGCCGGGCTGAGCGGCTGCGCGGGCGGCAGTGCCGCCGCCGACACCGCGGCCGCCTCCACCGCTCCGCTCGCCGCCAGGGTGCCGGCCGGCACCAGCCTGAAGATCGCCTCCTATCTGGGCCAGCAGCAGTTGCAGTTCAAGCTGGCGAAGCTGCCCGCGCTGCCGTTCACGGTGTCGAGCTGGCTGAACATCGGGGCCGGTCCTGATGTCATCAACGCGTTCCGCGCGAAGTCGCTGGACCTCGCGAACAACGCGGGTATTCCGCCGATCCAGGCGCAGTTCCAGGGTTTCGCGGCGAAGATCGTGGCGATCGACATCACCCGTAAGCCGAACTACCTGTTCGCCACCAAGCCCGGCAGCGACATCCACACGGTCGCCGATTTCAAGGGCAGGAAGCTCGCGTTCTCGCAGGGGCAGGCCCAGGGCGTCGTCCTGCTGCGGGCGTTGAAGAAGGCCGGGCTCTCGTACGACGACGTGCGGCTGGTGCAGCTGACCAGCAACCAGTTCCTCACCGCCCTGCAGTCCGGTCAGGTGGACGTGGCGCCGCTGGCCAACACCCAGGTGCCCGCCTACCTCCAGCAGTACGGCGCGAAGGGCGCCCGCACGATCACCACGGACGTCGTCGACCTGCTGAACCTGCTCTGGGCGCCGCAGGCGGTGCTCGACGACCCGGCGAAGGCCGCCGCGATCGCCGCGTACATCCCGGAGTGGGCCAGGGGCCAGGTCTGGCAGTGGGAGCACCCGGACGTCTGGAACGAGGAGTTCTACGTCAAGACCCAGAACCTGACCCTCGCCCAGGCCCGGGGCATCACCGAGCTCGCCAACAAGCCGCTGTTCCCGCCGAGCTGGGACGAGGCGATCACGTGGGAACAGGAGACCGCCGACCTGCTGGCGGAGGGCGGCTTCGTGAAGAAGACCGACGTCTCCTCGCTCTTCGACCACCGCTTCGAGGGCCTCGCCGCGAAGGCCGTACCGGAGGAGTACCGCAAATGACCGCCGTGACCACCGGCACCGTGCCGGTTCCCGTCGCCGAGGAGGCCCACCGGGTCCGCCCGCGGCGCCGCCTGTCCCCCGGCAAACGCCTGCCCGCCGCCCGGCTGGCCGGCCCCCTGGTCCTCCTGGCCGCATGGGCGGTCGCCTCCGCCGCCGGACGGCTGGACCCGAACGCGATCCCGGCACCCTGGACCGTCCTGGACACCGCCGTCCGCCTGTGGACCGGCGGGACGCTGCGCACCGACATCCTGACCTCGGTCGAACGGGCCGGGTACGGCTTCGTGATCGGGCTGACCGCCGGGGTGCTGCTGGCCCTGGCCTCCGGGCTCACCCGGACCGGCGAGGCGCTGATCGACGGGACCGTGCAGATCAACCGGGCGATCCCCACCCTCGGACTGATCCCGCTGTTCATCCTCTGGCTGGGCATCGGCGAGACCTTCAAGATCGCCGTCATCGCGATCGTCGTCTACATCCCGGTCTACCTGAACACCCATGCCGCGCTGGCCGCCATCGACAGCCGCTACGTCGAACTCGCCGAGGTGCTGGACCTGTCCAGGTTCCGGTTCGTCCGGCAGATCGTGATCCCCGGCGCGCTGCCCGGGTTCTTCGTGGGACTCCGGCTCGGCGTCACCGGCTCCTGGCTGGGCCTGGTCGTCCTGGAGCAGATCAACGCCACCAGCGGCCTCGGCTACATGATGTTCCAGGCCCAGAACTACGGGCGCAGCGACATCATCCTCGTCGGTCTGCTGATCTACGGCGTCTTCGGTCTGGTCTCCGACACCGTGGTCCGCGTCATCGAACGGAGGGTGCTGTCATGGCGCCGCACACTGAGCAGCTGACCCGCCCCTCCGTCCGGCTCCGGGGACTGACCAGGTCGTTCGGCGACCGTACGGTCCTGGACGGCATCGACCTGGACGTGCCGGCCGGGCAGTTCACCGCGCTGCTGGGGCACAGCGGCTCCGGCAAGAGCACCCTGCTGCGGGCGGTCGCCGGACTCGACCACGGCGTCACCGGCAGCGGCCGGCTCACCGCCCCCGAACGGGTCTCGGTGGTCTTCCAGGACTCCCGGCTGCTGCCCTGGCGGCGGGTGCTGGACAACGTGGTCCTGGGTCTCGACGGCAGGGACGCCCAGGACAAGGGGCGCGCCGCACTCGAGGAGGTCGGCCTCGGCGGCCGGGAGCGGGCCTGGCCGGGCGAGCTGTCCGGCGGCGAGGCCCAGCGTGCCGCGCTCGCCCGCTCGCTGGTCCGCGAGCCCGAACTGCTTCTCGCCGACGAGCCGTTCGGGGCGCTGGACGCGCTCACCCGGATCAGGATGCACCACCTGCTGCGCGAGCTGTGGAAACGGCACCGCCCGTCGGTCCTGCTCGTCACCCACGACGTCGACGAGGCGATCGTGCTCGCCGACCGCGTCCTGGTCCTCGAGCAGGGCCGGATCGGCGTCGACCTGACCATCGATCACACCCGCCCGCGGGACGAGTACCGCACCCGCCTGCTCGCCGCTCTCGGTGTCACGGAGGACCCCGCATGACCCGCCTGCTCCACCTCAACGCCTTTCTCATGAACACCGGTCACCACGAGGCCTCCTGGCGCCTGCCGGAGAGCGACCCGCACGCGCACGTCGACCTCGCGCACTACGTGCGGCTGGCCCGGGCCGCCGAGCGCGGCACCTTCGACTCGCTCTTCCTGGCCGACGGACCGCACCTGTGGGGCAGCGTCGCCCAGCGGCCGGCCGGGGCCCTGGAGCCGCTGACCCTGCTCACCGCGCTGGCGACGGCCACCGAGCACATCGGTCTGATCGCCACCGCCTCCACCTCCTACAACTCCCCCTACAACCTGGCCCGCAGGTTCGCCTCCCTCGACATCATCAGCGGCGGCCGGGCGGGCTGGAACATCGTCACCACGGCGGGCGCCGAGGCGGCCCGCAACTTCGGGATCGACGAGGAGCCCGCGCACGCCGAGCGGTACGCGCGGGCCGCCGAGTTCCTCGACGTGGCGCTGAAGCTCTGGGACAGCTGGGAGGACGACGCGATCGTCGCCGACAAGGCGGCCGGGGTCTGGGGCGACGACGCGAAGATCCACCCGCCCCGGCACCGGGGGGCGTACTTCGGTGTCGAGGGCGCCCTCAACGTACCGCGCTCCCCGCAGGGTTACCCGCTGCTCGTGCAGGCGGGGTCCAGCGAGGACGGCAAGGCGTTCGCGGCCCGGTACGCGGAGGCGGTGTTCACCGCGCAGCAGACCATCGAGGACGCGCGCGCCTTCTACGGCGACCTGAAGGCCCGGACCGCCGCGGCCGGCCGCGACCCCGAGCACATCAAGGTGCTGCCCGGCATCGTCCCGGTGACCGGCTCGACGGAGGCCGAGGCACGGGAGCTCGAGCAGCTCCTGGAGGACCACATCGTGCACCGGCACGGCGTGGCCAACCTGGAGCGGCTCCTGCACCTGCCCGCCGGAACCCTGGAGCTGGACCGGGAGCTGCCCGCCGAGCTGCCGCCCGAGGACGCCATCGAGGGCGCCAAGAGCCGTTACACCCTGGTGGTCGAGCTGGCCCGGCGCGAGCGGCTCACCGTGCGGCGGCTGATCGGCCGGCTCGGCGGCGGCCGTGGCCACCTGACCTTCGCCGGGACGCCGGAACAGGTCGCCGACGCCATCGAGACCTGGTTCACCCAGGGGGCCGCCGACGGCTTCAACATCATGCCGCCGGTGCTGCCCTCCGGCCTGGAGACCTTCGTCGACCACGTCGTACCGGTCCTGCGCGCCCGCGGCCTGCTGCGCGAGGAGTACGGCCCGCGCCGCACCCTGCGGGAGCGCTACGGCCTCCCCCGGCCCGCCAACCAGTACGTCACCCGCGCACTCGCCACCGCCTGAAAGCCCGGAACTCCGTAACTCCGAAACCCCTGAACTCCGAAAGGACGCCCCCGCATGTCCATCGAGATCCGCAAGGTCACCGCGAACATAGGCGCCCAGGTCCTGGGCGTGGACATCGCCAAGCCGCTCGACGAGGAGCAGGTCGCCGCGGTCCGCGAGGCCCTGAACGTCCACAAGGCCCTGGTCTTCGACGACGTCCGCCTCGACGACGAGGGCCAGGAGGCCTTCGCCCGGCACTTCGGCGACCTCACCACCGCCCACCCGACGGTGCCCGCCGTCGACGGCGCCCCGAACGTGCTGCCCGTCGACAGCGAGCGCGGCCGGGCCAACCACTGGCACACCGACGTGACGTTCGTCCTGAACCCGCCCCAGGCCAGCACCCTGCGTTCCCTCACGGTCCCGCCGTACGGCGGCGAGACCCTGATCGCCAGTTCGGCCGCCGCCTACCGCCAGCTCCCCGAGCCGCTGCGGGCGCTGGCCGACACGCTTTGGGCGGAGCACACCAACGACTACGACTACGCCGTTCCGGACGAGGAGATCGACGACGAGAAGGCCGCCCAGCGGGCCCAGTTCACGTCGATCAGGTTCCGCACGGTCCACCCGGTGGTCCGGGTGCACCCGCTGACCGGTGAGCGCGGCCTGTTCATCGGCGGGTTCGCGCAGCGGATCGTCGGCCTGTCGAAGGACGAGTCCCGGCGGATCCTCGACCTGCTCCAGGCGTACGTCACCCGCCCCGAGAACATCCTGCGCCACCGCTGGTCCCCGAACCAGCTCGTCCTGTTCGACAACCGCATCACCCAGCACTACGCCGTCGACAACTACGACGGCAGGCCGCGCCGCCTCAACCGCGTCACCGTCGCCGGCGACGTCCCGGCCGGCATCGAGGGCAAGGAGAGCCACTCGATCGAGGGGGACGCCTCGCACTACACGTCCGTCGCGTGACCGCGGTGCCCTGACGACGCGACCGCTTCCGCGAGGCCCTCACGTGACGACACGTGGGGGCCTCGCTTCTTGCCTCCTCCCGGCTTGTTGTTGCTAACGTGTAGTTGCAAGCCTTTTGCAATAAGAGGTTCGGAGGGGACCCACGCCCATGCCCGTCTACACGCTTCCTGACCTGCCCTACGACTACTCCGCGCTCGCGCCCGTGATCAGCCCCGAGATCATCGAACTGCACCACGACAAACACCACGCCGCGTACGTGAAGGGCGCCAACGACACCCTGGAGCAGCTGGCGGAGGCGCGCGAAAAGGAGAGCTGGGGGGCGGTCAACGGCCTGGAGAAGAACCTGGCCTTCCACCTCTCCGGCCACATCCTGCACAGCATCTACTGGCAGAACATGACCGGCCCGAAGGACGGCGGCGGTGAGCCGCTCGCCGCGGACGGGGTGGGCGAGCTGGCGGACGCGATCACCGAGTCCTTCGGTTCGTTCGCGGGCTTCAGGGCGCAGCTGACCAAGGCGGCGGCCACCACCCAGGGCTCCGGCTGGGGCGTCCTCGCCCACGAGCCGCTCAGCGGGCGGCTGATCGTGGAGCAGGTCTACGACCACCAGGGCAACGTCGGCCAGGGATCCACCCCGCTCCTGGTCTTCGACGCCTGGGAGCACGCCTTCTACCTCCAGTACCGGAACCAGAAGGTCGACTTCATCGACGCCATGTGGGCGGTCGTCGACTGGCAGGACGTGGCGCGCCGCCACGCGGCGGCGCGGTCCCGGACGGACGTGCTGCTGCCGGCTCCCTGAGCCGCTGAGCCGTCGATACGTCCTGCCTCGTGATCGTCTTCTCACCGTT
>NZ_JBEYFC010000152.1:0-18460 GCF_040634175.1 Streptomyces sp. NPDC007162 | reverse complement strand
GGCTCGGTGGAGGTGCCCATGGTGAACGGACCGCCGGGGACCAGGACTTCGGTCGGTCCGGTGAACGGCGGCACCGGGTCGGGGTCGGGCGCGGTAGGACTTCGAGGCCCTACGGGAACAGGTGGTGACGCTCCGGCGGCGGGGCTACAGCCTGCGGCAGATCCGCGACGAGCTGAAGGTCTTCAACAACGACATCCTCAACCAGTTGGTGAAAGGGGAATCGCCACCGGAGTGGGCGAAGCGCCCGAACGCCAAGGACGGCCTGCGGGCAAGGGCACGGGAGTTGCGGTTGCAGGGCTGGACGTACGACCGGATCGAGGCGGAGCTGGGCTGTTCGCGAAGCTCGGTGTCACTGTGGGTCCGGGACCTGCCGCGCCCGGAGCCTCGGTACACGCCGGAAGAACAACGGGCTCTCATGCAGGAGGGGCTCACGAAGCGCCGCGCGGCTGACGACGAGGAGCGGAAGAAGACCAAGGCGAGCGCCCGTCGGGAGATCGGCGAGATGACGGACCGCGAGCTGTTCATGGCGGGCGTCGCGCTGTACTGGGCCGAGGGGTCGAAGAGCAAGCCGTACGACCGGCGGGAGCGGGTGGTCTTCGTCAACAGCGACCCGGGGGTGATCCGCGTCTACCTCGCCTGGCTCGACCTCCTGGAGGTGGACCGGGGAAGGCTGGGTTTCCGGCTCCTCATCCACGAATCGGCCGACGTCGAAACGGCGCATCGGTTCTGGGCGGGGATCGCAGAGATCGACCCGGGAGTCTTCGCCAGGCCGACGCTCAAGAAGCACAACCCGAAGACGGTCCGCAAGAACACCGGCGACGACTACCACGGTTGCCTTGTCATCAGCGTGTCCCGCAGCGCCCACTTGTACAACCGGATCGAGGGCTGGTGGAGCGGAATCGTGGCCCAGGCAGAGGGGCGTCTCGGGTAAGGTCTGAAGCGCTGTCCCCCGTGGTGTAACCGGCAGCACACTAGATTTTGGATCTAGCAGGACAAGGTTCGAATCCTTGCGGGGGAGCTCACAGCAGACAAGACCTGGGTTCGGGCCCTGACAGCACCGTCAGGGCCCTTCCTCATGTCCCCCCTGAAACGCCCCGGTATCCTGCGGATGTCACCCCCACCCGTCCAAAAAGCCGAAGGGCACATCCGTGAGCGCCATTCGCCCGGCAGCCGTCGTCGTTCTCGCAGCGGGTGAGGGCACCCGTATGAAGTCGGCCACACCCAAGGTCCTGCACGACATCTGCGGCCGTTCCCTGGTGGGGCATGTGCTCGCCGCCTCCCGCGAGTTGGACCCCGAGCACCTGGTCGTCGTCGTCGGGCACGCGCGCGAGCAGGTCGCCGCGCACCTCGGCGAGGTCGACGCGGCCGTCCGTACCGCCGTGCAGGAGCAGCAGAACGGCACCGGGCACGCCGTCCGGATGGCGTTGGAGGAGCTGGGCGGGGCGGTCGACGGGACCGTGGTCGTGGTCTGCGGGGACACCCCGTTGCTGACCGGGGAGACGCTCACCCGGCTCGCGGAGACCCACCACACCGACGGCAACGCGGTGACCGTGCTGACGGCGGAGGTGCCGGACGCGACGGGGTACGGCCGTATCGTGCGCGACGCCGGCTCGGGTGCCGTGACGGCGATCGTGGAGCACAAGGACGCCTCCGAGGCGCAGCGGGCGATCCGGGAGATCAACTCGGGTGTGTTCGCGTTCGACGGCCGGTTGCTGGCGGACGCGTTGGGGAAGGTGCGCACGGACAACAGTCAGGGTGAGGAGTACCTGACGGACGTGCTGGGGATCCTGCGGGCGGCCGGGCACCGGGTGGGTGCCTCGGTGGCCGCCGATCACCGGGAGATCGCGGGGATCAACAACCGGGTGCAGCTGGCCCAGGCGCGCCGGATCCTGAACGACCGGTTGCTGGAGCGGGCGATGCTCGCCGGGGTGACGGTGGTCGACCCGGCCACCACGTGGGTGGACGTGACGGTGACGTTCGGGCAGGACGTCGTCGTGCATCCGGGGACGCAGCTGCTCGGCACCACGCATGTCGCGGAGGGTGCGGAGGTCGGGCCGAACAGCCGGCTGCGGGACACCCGGGTGGGTGCGGGGGCGCGGGTGGACAACACGGTCTCGGAGTCCGCGCACATCGGTGCGGACGCGTCGGTGGGGCCGTACGCGTATCTGCGGCCGGGGACCCGGCTGGGGGCGAAGGGCAAGATCGGTACGTACGTGGAGACGAAGAACGCCTCGATCGGGGAGGGGACGAAGGTCCCGCATCTGTCCTACGTCGGTGATGCGACGATCGGGGAGTACTCGAACATCGGTGCGGCGAGTGTGTTCGTCAACTACGACGGTGAGAACAAGCATCACACCACCGTCGGGTCGCACTGCAAGACGGGGTCGGACAACATGTTTGTGGCTCCTGTCACGGTCGGGGACGGTGCGTACACCGCCGCCGGGTCCGTGATCACGAAGGACGTGCCGCCCGGTTCGCTGGCCGTGGCCCGCGGTCAGCAGCGGAATATCGAGGGTTGGGTGGCCCGGAAGCGTCCGGGGAGCGCGGCGGCGAAGGCGGCCGAGGCGGCTTCCCGGCGGGGCGCGAGCGAGGACTGACCGGAAACAGGTGCGCCGAAGACGTCGTACCGTGATAAGTGCACACCCGCACCTAACCAGCTGATTCGGCCCTCCGCGTCCGGCGTGGAGGTCACCGCACATGCAGCTGTACGGCTGAGACACCTCTGAGGAGACAGTGCTGTGACCGGGATCAAGACGACCGGCGAGAAGAAGATGATGTTCTTCTCCGGCCGCGCCCACCCCGAGCTTGCCGAGGAGGTCGCCCAGCAGCTGGGTGTCGGGGTCGTCCCGACGAAGGCCTTCGACTTCGCGAACGGCGAGATCTACGTCCGTTATCAGGAGTCGGCGCGCGGTGCCGACTGCTTCGTGATCCAGAGCCACACGGCTCCGATCAACCAGTGGATCATGGAGCAGCTGATCATGATCGACGCGCTGAAGCGTGCGTCGGCCCGCTCCATCACCGTGATCGTGCCGTTCTACGGTTACGCGCGGCAGGACAAGAAGCACCGGGGCCGTGAACCGATCTCGGCGCGGCTGGTCGCGGATCTGATGAAGACGGCGGGTGCGGACCGGCTCCTCACGGTCGATCTGCACACGGACCAGATCCAGGGTTTCTTCGACGGTCCGGTGGACCACCTGTTCGCGCTTCCGCTGCTGGCGGACTACGTGGGCAGGAAGGTGGACAAGGACAAGCTGACGATCGTGTCTCCGGACGCCGGCCGGGTGCGGGTGGCGGACCGTTGGTGCGACCGGCTGGGTGCGCCGCTGGCGATCGTGCACAAGCGGCGTGACAAGGACGTGGCGAACCAGGTGACCGTCCACGAGGTCGTGGGTGAGGTCGAGGGCCGGGTGTGTGTGCTGGTCGACGACATGATCGACACGGGTGGCACGATCTGTGCGGCCGCGGACGCGTTGTTCGCGCACGGTGCGGAGGACGTGATCGTGACGGCGACGCATGGTGTGCTGTCGGGTCCGGCGGCGGACCGGTTGAAGAACTCCCGGGTGAGTGAGTTCGTGCTGACGAACACGCTGCCGACGCCGGGTGAGCTGAGCCGTGATCTGGACAAGATCACGGTGCTGTCGATCGCGCCGACGATCGCGAGTGCGGTGCGTGAGGTGTTCGAGGACGGTTCGGTGACGAGCCTGTTCGACGAGCAGTGAGCTGTAAAAACGCTTCTGCATGATCGCCCGCGCCCATGGCGCTGATGATCGATTTTCCTGTGGCCTCTCGCGCCGAGTAGACTTCCCCAGTTGCTCGGCGAGGGAGGCCACGCCTCCGTTATCGACGCGCTCTTCGTAGCAGGCCGTTCGTGGCCGGGTGACCACGTTCGCATCTATCTCTACGAGGAGTGATCCACATGTCCGAGGTGAAGCTCGCCGCCCAGACGCGCACCGAGTTCGGCAAGGGTGCCGCACGTCGTATCCGCCGTGCCTCCCAGGTCCCCGGTGTCCTGTACGGCCACGGTTCGGACCCGATCCACCTGACCCTGCCGGGCCACGACCTGCTGCTCGCGCTGCGTACGTCGAACGTCCTGATCTCCCTGGACATCGACGGCAAGAGCAACGAGCTGGCGATCCCGAAGTCCGTGCAGCGCGACCCGATCAAGGGCTTCCTGGAGCACGTCGACCTGCAGCTGGTCAAGCGGGGCGAGAAGGTCACGGTCGAGATCCCGGTGCACACCGAGGGCGAGCTGGCCCCCGGCGGCAACCTGCTGGAGCACGTCCTGAACGCGCTGCCGGTCGAGGCCGAGGCCACCCACATCCCCGAGTCCGTCACCGTCTCCGTCGAGGGCCTGGCGGCCGGTGCCTCCGTCCTCGCCAAGGACATCACCCTGCCGTCCGGCGTGACCCTGACCGTCGAGGAGGACGCGGTCGTCCTCCAGGTCCTGGCCGCGCAGGCCGAGGAGGCCGCGGAGGGCGCGGCCGCCGAGGGCGACGAGGCCGCCGAGGCCTGATCCTCACCTTCGCTTCATCGTTCGTCAGCCGCTGCTTCCTCCCGGGAGCGGCGGCTGGCGCGTATCAAGGAGACATGGACGTGACCACCCCCACCGGGGCCTCCCCCGCCAACGCCCCCTGGCTGATCGTCGGTCTCGGGAATCCCGGGCCGGAGTACGCGGCGAACCGGCACAACGTCGGGTTCATGGTCGTGGATCTGGTCGCCGACCGGATCGGCGGGAAGTTCAAGCGGGCCGGGAAGGCGCAGGCGCAGGTCGTGGAGGGGCGGATCGGGGCGCCGGGGCCGGCCAACCGGCGGGTGGTCCTGGCGAAGCCGATGTCGTTCATGAACCTCTCCGGCGGACCGGTGAACGCGCTGCGCGAGTTCTACAAGGTCCCGCTCGCCCACATCGTCGCGATCCACGACGAGTTGGACATCGACTACGGCACCCTGCGCCTCAAGCTGGGCGGCGGCGACAACGGCCACAACGGGCTGAAGTCGATGACGAAGGCGATGGGTGCCGACTACCACCGGCTGCGGTTCGGGATCGGGCGCCCTCCGGGTCGTATGCAGGTCGCGGACTTCGTGCTGAAGGACTTCTCCTCGGCCGAGCGCAAGGAGCTGGACTACTTCGTGGACCGCGCGGCCGACGCGGTGGAGGCGCTGGTGACGGAGGGGCTTGAGCGGGCGCAAAGCTCGTACAACTCCTGACTTGTCCCCTACGGAAGTTGACCGGCCGTAGGAATATGGCCAATGATCCCGGCCATGCCTGCTGCCTCCTCGACCTCCTCCCGTACGGCTCCGGTCGACGCGCTGCGTGTCGTGGCGATGGGCGCGGTCGCCGTGCTGATCCTGGTCGGCGGGGTGTGGGGCTCCTGGGGCACCGCGCAGCACGTGATGCTGACGAAGGGCAAGGAGCGGGGCACGGTCACGGTGGCCTCGTGCGGTGCGGACACCTGCACGGGACCGTTCACCCCCGTCTCGACCGGTGCGTCGGCGCGCTCCCGGGTCGTCATCGGCAAGTCGGTCGCGGTGCGCAAGGGGCAGACGTACGACGTGATCGTGAAGCCCGGCACCGAGGACGTGGTCCGGTCGGGCCCCGCCGGGATCCTGTACTCGTGGGTGCCGCTGGGCGGTGCGCTGCTGCTGGCGTCGGTGGTGGTGGCCGGGGGGCTGCGGCTGACGCGGGTGGCGTGGGTGCTGGGCGGTTCGGGGATCGCGCTGCTCACGGCGGCTTTCCTGGCGGTGCAGTAGACACCCGGTGCAGTGGACACACACGGCTGTGCCCCGGGTGTACGACCTGTACGACCCGGGGCACAGCCGTGTCCGAAGGGTGGCGGTCAGCCGGTGTTGCGCAGGCCCGCCGCGACGCCGTTGACGGTGAGGAGGAGGGCGCGGGCGAGGAGCGGGTCGGGTTCGGCGCCCGCCGCGGCCGCGTCGCGCTGGCGCTTGAGCAGGGTGACCTGGAGGTAGGAGATCGGGTCCAGGTAGGCGTCGCGGATGGTGAAGGTCTGCTTGAGGGCCGGGGCGGCGTCGAGCAGTTCGGTCTCTCCGGTGATCTTCAGGACCTCGGCGACGGTCAGTGCGTGCTCTTCGCGGATGGTGTCGAACACGTGCTTGAGTTCGTCGGGGACGAGGGTGTCGACGTAGTGCTGGGCGATGCGCAGGTCCGTCTTGGCGAGGGTCATCTCGACGTTGGAGATGAAGTTCTGGAAGAAGTGCCACTGTCCGTGCATCTCGTCCAGGACGGTGTCGAGGCCGGCCTCGCGCAGGGCCTTGAGGCCGGAGCCGACGCCGAACCAGCCGGGGACGATCTGCCGGGACTGGGTCCAGCCGAACACCCACGGGATGGCGCGCAGGCCGTCGAGGGAGACGCCGGAGCCGGGGCGGCGGGAGGGCCGGGAGCCCAGGTGCAGGTCGGCGAGCTGGTCCACCGGCGTCGACGCGAGGAAGTACGTCGGCAGGTCCGGGTCCTCCACCAGGCGGCGGTAGGCGGCGTGGGCGGCGTCGGAGACGACGTCCATGGCCGCGTCCCAGCGGGCGAGGGCTTCCACGGACTGGCGGGGGGCCGTGTGCAGGGCGGAGGCCTGGAGGGTCGCCGCGACGGTCAGTTCCAGGTTCTCCCTGGCGAGGGAGGGGATCAGGTACTTGTCGGAGATGACCTCGCCCTGCTCGGTGACCTTGATCTCGCCTTCCAGGGTGCCCCAGGGCTGGGCGAGGATCGCGTCGTGGGAGGGGCCGCCGCCGCGGCCGACGGTGCCGCCGCGGCCGTGGAAGAGGCGCAGCCGCACCCCGTAGCGGTGGGCGACGTCGCGCAGTCGGCGCTGGGCGCGGTGGATCTCCCACTGGGAGGTGGTGATGCCGCCGAACTTGGAGGAGTCGGAGTAGCCGAGCATGACCTCCTGGACGTCCCCGCGCAGTGCCACCAGCCGCCGGTACGAGGGATCGGAGAGCATGTCCTCCAGGATGGTGTCGGCGGCCTTGAGCTCGTCGGTGGTCTCCAGGAGCGGCACGATGCCGATCTTCGCCCAGCCGGCGTGCAGGTCGAGCAGTCCGGCCTCGCGGGCCAGCACCGCGGCGGCGAAGACGTCGTCGGCGCCCTGGCACATGGAGATGATGTACGACTCGACGACCTCGGGTCCGAAGACCTCCAGGGCCTTCTTCACGGTCTGGAAGACGCCGAGGGTCTTCTCGCCGGCCGCGTCGACGGGTGCCGGGGTGGGCGCGAGGGGCCGGCGGGAGCGCAGTTCCTTGGCGAGGAGCTTGGCGCGGTACTCGCGGGGCATGTCGGCGTAGCGCCAGGACTCCTCGCCGAGGCGGTCGAAGAGCTGGCCGAGGGCGTGGTGGTGGGCGTCGGCGTGCTCGCGGACGTCCATGGTTGCGAGCTGGAGGCCGAACGCGGCCAGGGTGCGGATCGTACGGGCGAGGCGGCCGTCGGCGAACAGGCCGCCGCGGTGGGCGCGCAGGGAGGTCTGGATGAGGCGCAGGTCGGCGAGGAGCTCGGCGGTGCCGAGGTAGTCGTGGCCGGTCTCGTGCGGGGTGCCGGTGGCCAGGCGGCGCTTGGTGTTCTCCAGCTTCTGCCGGATGCAGGTGGCCTTGAGCCGGTAGGGCTCCTCGGCGTTGAGCCGCTTGTAGCGGGGGCTGATCTCGGGGAGCCGTTCCAGGTCGGCGCGGAGGGACTCCAGGAGCTCCTCGGTGGCGCCGGTGTAGCGGATGGAGTTGGAGAGGAAGCCGCGCAGTTCGTCGATCATCTCCAGGGCGTCGTTGATGCCGTGTTCGTGCTGGAGGATGAGGACGTCCCAGGTGACCTGGGGGGTGACGTTGGGGTTGCCGTCGCGGTCGCCGCCGATCCAGGTGCCGAAGGTGAGCGGGCGGGTGTCGTCGGGGAGCTTGACGCCGACCCGTTCCAGCTCCGCGGTGAGGTCCTCCAGGACGTCGCCGACGGCGTCGGCGTGCAGCTCGTCCAGGTAGTAGATGGCGTTGCGGGCCTCGTCGGCGGGTTCCGGGCGTACGACGCGCAGCTCGTCGGTCTGCCAGACGAGGTCGATGTTCTCGGCGAGGCGGACGTCGGTGCGGCGGCGGTCGGACTCGATGACGGGGGTGTCCAGGAGCGCGGCGATGCGCCGGAGCTTGTTGAGGACCGAACGGCGTGCGGCTTCGGTGGGGTGGGCCGTGAACACCGGACGGACGTTGAGGTTCTGGACGGTCTGGCGCAGGTGGTCGGCGTCGGCGTCCTTGAGCCGGTCGGCGGTGCGGGCGAGCAGGCCGCCCTCGGCGCCGCGGCGGGCGCGCAGCTCGCGGCCGCGGTGCACCTGCTCGGTGACGTTGGCGAGGTGGAAGTAGGTGGAGAAGGCGCGGACCAGCTTGGCTGCGGTCTCCAGTTCGATGCCGCGCAGCAGGTCGGCGGCGGCCTCGCCGTCTTCGCGGGTCAGGCGGCGGACCCGCTCGACGAGGTCCAGCAGTTCGGGGCCCTCCTGCCGGACGAGGGTCTCGCCGAGGAGGTCACCCAGTCGCCGGATGTCGGCGCGCAGCTCACTGCTGGTCGTCGTGGCACTGGTAGTCAGGTCGTCGGCACTGCTCACAGGTGCGGCTCCTTGCAGTGTTGAAGCTCGTCTGGAGGGGAACCCGTCCGTCGGCCGCGGCGGGCGTGCCCCGCATACGGGCCGGACATCCGGGAAGGAAACAGAGCGGACCGCGCTGTCCGACCGACTCAAGGATAGGTGTCCATGAGGACGCGCAGGCTGTCGGGCTCTCGCTGTGAGACGCCTCGCTGCCATACTTACGTCGCCGTAGGTTACGGAACCGTAGGGAATGAGTTCTAGAGTCCCGTGCGGTGGCCGCGGATCGGCACCTGTCTCAACCCTCGACCCCACAGGGGACGCGCATGACCTCTTCTGGTTCCGATGTGATCGAAGACGCCCAGAAACCCACCGCTACCTCGCCCTCGTCCGCCACTCTGGGCGGCGAACAGAAGGGTTCGATCGAGCAGATCACCCTTTTGCTCTTCATCGTCGTACCGTTCCTCGCGCTGCTGGCGGCGGTGCCGCTGGCGTGGGGCTGGGGTGTGAGCTGGCTCGACCTGGGTCTGCTGGTGTTCTTCTACTACCTGGGCTGTCACGGCGTGACGATCGGTTACCACCGGTACTTCACGCACGGGTCGTTCAAGGCGAAACGGCCGCTGCGGATCGCGCTGGCCGTCGCCGGCTCGATGGCGGTGGAGGGGCCCCTGGTGCGATGGGTGGCCGATCACCGCAAGCACCACAAGTTCTCCGACGCGGAGGGCGACCCGCACTCCCCGTGGCGGTACGGGGAGACCGTGCCGGCGTTGATCAAGGGTCTGTGGTGGGCGCACATCGCGTGGATGTTCGATGAGGAGCAGACCAACCAGGAGAAGTACGCACCCGATCTGATCAAGGACCCGGCCATCCGGGCGGTCTCGCGGCAGTTCGTCTACTGGACGATGCTGTCGCTGGCGCTGCCGCCGCTGATCGGCGGTCTGGCGACGATGTCCTGGTGGGGCGCGTTCACCGGGTTCTTCTGGGGTTCACTCGTGCGGGTGGCCTTGCTCCACCATGTGACGTGGTCGATCAACTCGATCTGCCACGCGGTGGGCAAGCGGCCGTTCAAGTCGCGGGACCGCTCGGGCAACGTGTGGTGGCTGGCGGTGCTGTCCTGCGGGGAGTCCTGGCACAACCTGCACCATGCCGACCCGACCTCCGCGCGGCACGGTGTGGAGCGCGGGCAGCTGGACTCGTCGGCGCGGATCATCCGCTGGTGCGAGCAGCTGGGCTGGGCGTACGACGTGCGCTGGCCGTCACGCTCGCGTATCGATTCACGCCGTAACACCGGGGACGGCGGCTCCCGGCAGGGGGCGGAGTCCGCGAAGGCGGCATGATTGACGCCGTGGCGACCGACTCCAGCACCCCCAGTCCCGACGGCAAGCAGCGGCGGACGCGCCGCACCCGGATGACCGGGGCGGAGCGCCGCCAGCAGCTGCTGGAGATCGGTCGCACCCTCTTCGCGACGAAGGGCTTCGAGGGCACCTCGGTGGAGGAGATCGCGGCGAAGGCCGGGGTCTCCAAGCCGGTGGTGTACGAGCACTTCGGCGGCAAGGAGGGGCTGTACGCGGTGGTGGTCGACCGGGAGATGCGGCGGCTGCTCGACATGGTGACCAGCTCGCTGACGGCCGGGCATCCGCGGGAGCTGTGCGAGCAGGCCGCCTTCGCGCTCCTCGACTACATCGAGGAGTACACGGACGGTTTCCGGATCCTGGTCCGCGACTCCCCCATCCCGCAGTCCACGGGATCCTTCGCGTCGCTGATCTCCGACATCGCCACCCAGGTGGAGGACATCCTGGGCCGCGAGTTCAAGTCCCGCGGCTTCGACCCGAAGCTGGCCCCGCTGTACGCACAGGCGCTGGTGGGCATGGTCGCGCTGACCGGCCAGTGGTGGCTGGACGTGCGCCGTCCGAAGAAGGCGGAGGTCGCCGCGCATCTGGTCAACCTCGCCTGGCACGGTCTGGACGGCCTGGAGCAGAAGCCGCGGCTGATAGGGCACCGGAAGGCGTAAGGCCCCGGTGCCCTGATATCAGCGTCTCTCAGTGCTTGAAGACGTCCTTGATCTTCTCCTTGGCCTGCCGGGCGTCGCCCTTCGACTGCTCCAGGCGACCCTCGGACTCCAGCGGCACGTCGCGCACCGCGCGCCCGCCGACCTCCTTGGCCTTGCCCTTGAGCTGTTCCTTCTTGCCCTTGGCCTTCTGGTGTCCTGACACCGTGGGTCCCTCCTGACGCGGAGAACGTGCGTGGGGTCACCGGTCCGGGTAACCGGGAGCGGGCCGGGGCAAACGGCGGCTCAGCGCATCGGTTCCAGGAACTCCAGGCGGTTGCCGACCGGGTCCTGGGAGTAGAAACGGCGGTGTCCGGGGAGTTCGTCGTCCCAGATGACCGGGGCGCCGCCCGCTTCGAGCCGTTCGGCGACGGCCTCGATGTCCGTGACCAGCAGCCCCGGGTGGGCCTTCAGGGCGGGGCGGAAGGCCGCCTCGGCCCCCAGGTGCAGGTGCACGGTCCCGGCCCGGAACCAGCAGCCGCCGCGCGCCGCGAGCACGGGCGGCTTGGGGATCTCGGTCATGCCGAGGAGGTCGACGTAGTACGCGCGCAGCAGGTCCTCGGAGCCGGGTGGCACGGCCAGCTGGACGTGGTCGAGGGCGGTGAGCATCAGGCGTCCTCCTTCCGGGCGACGGCGAAGATCCGCCGGAACGGGAACGGGGTGCCGTGCGGGCCGGCCGGGTAGGCCTCGCGCAGGGCGGTGCGGTAGTCGGCGAGGAAGGCGTCACGGGCCTCGGGGTCGTCGGCGAGGGCGGTGAGGACGGGGCGCAGGCCGGTGCCCTTCACCCAGTCGAGGACCGGGTCCTCGCCGGTGAGCAGATGGATGTACGTCGTCTCCCAGACGTCGGCGGCGCAGCCGAGGGCGGTCAGCCGCTCCAGGTAGGCCTCGGGCGCGAGGACCGCGTCCTCGTGGCGGAGGGTCTCGGCGAGCCGGCCCTGCCAGCGGGCGGAGTGGGCGAGGTCGCGCATCAGCCGGTGGCTGGGGGCGGCGAAGTTGCCGGGGACCTGGAAGGCGAAGGTGCCGCCGGGGGCGAGGGCGGCGGTCCAGTCGGCGAAGCGTTCGGGGTGTCCGGGGACCCACTGGAGCGTGGCATTGGAGACGATCAGGTCGTACGGCGCCTCGGGGGTCCAGGTGCGGACGTCGGCGCCCGAGAAGTCCAGGCGGCCGCCGCCGGCGGTGGGGCCCTCGTACTCCACGAGCGCCTTGTCGAGCATGTCGGGCGAGTTGTCGTAGCCGGTGATGTGGGCGGTGGGCCAGCGTTCGGCGAGCAGGGCGGTCATGTTGCCGGGGCCGCAGCCGAGGTCGGCGATGCGGGGGCGGCCGGCGGTGGATGCGCCGGGGAGGCCGGGGACGCGGGCGAGGAGGTCGGCGAAGGGGCGGGCTCGGTGGCCGGCGTGGCGGAGGTACTGGGCGGGGTCCCAGGCGGGAGTCGTCATGTACTCCACCTTCCCCACCCGATATCTCGATGTCAAGAGACTTGATGTCAAGAGACTTCATGTCGACACAACCACTACACTGATCGCCATGGAGGACGAGGTCGATCGGCTGGTGGCTGCGTGGCGCCGGGAGCGCCCGGACCTCGACGTGGAACCGCTTGAGGTGCTCAGCCGGGTGAGCCGACTGGCCCGGCACCTGGACCGGGCACGTCGGCTCGCTTTCGCCGAGCACAGCCTGGAGCCCTGGGAGTTCGACGTGCTGACCGCGCTCAGGCGCGCGGGCACCCCCTACCAGCTCTCCCCGGGCCAGCTGCTGACGCAGACCCTGGTCACCTCGGGGACGATGACCAACCGGATCGACCGGCTGGCCAAGAAGGGGCTGGTGGAGCGGTTGCCGGACCCGAGCGACCGGCGTGGTGTGCTGGTACGGCTGACCACCGAGGGCCAGGACCGGGCGGACCAGGCCCTGGCCGGACTCCTCGACCAGGAGCGGGCGATCCTCGGCGAGCTCTCCCGCATGCAGCGCTCCGAACTCGCGGGACTGCTACGCCGGCTGACCGCCCCGTTCGACAACATCCCCGGGTAGGCGCTCCGCTTACCCCGGTGCCCGTCCGGGGCACTGCCGGACCCGGCGTCCTGAGCCGTCAGGCGCTGCTGCTCTCCTCCGGCATGATCCGCCCGGCGGGTCCCAGGTCCACCGGCCCCACCCCGGCCCGCCGCGCCAGGGCGACGGCGGCCAGGGTGCTGTGGACGCCGAGTTTGCCGAGGACGTTCTGCATGTGGGTGCGGACGGTGTGCGGGGACAGGAACAGGCGCTCGGCGACCGCCTTGCGCCCCAGGCCCGCCACCATGCACCGGAGTACTTCCCGTTCCCTCGGCGTGAGGGACTCCACCAGCCGTTCGCTCTCGGTGCGGTGCTTGCGGGCGGCCGTCAGCTCGCGCAGCACCCCGGTCAGCAGGGCGGGCGGCAGGTGCGTCTCGTCGCGCAGGACGCCCCGGATCACGTTCAGCAGCCGGGACAGCGAGCAGTCCTTGGCCACCCAGCCGCAGGCACCGGCCTGCAGGGCCAGGGCCGCCCGCCGCGGGTCGTCCCGCTCGGCGAGGACGACGACCCGCACGGCGGGATGCGCGGAGCGGACCCCGGCGACCAGCGATATGCCGTCGACCAGCCCCTCCTCGTTGGCCACCTGCACCGGCACGGCCGCCCGGCCGCCCGGCAGTTGACCGCCCAGGTCGGCGTCGACGAGCAGCACGTCGTAACGGCGGCCCTCGGCGACCGCGCGCTCCAGGCAGCGCAGCGCCGCCGGACCGCTGCCGGCCGCGGACACGTCGACGTCGGGCTCGGCGGCCAGTGCGGCGGCCAGCGACTCGGCGAAGATGCGGTGGTCGTCGACGACCAGAACTCGGATGCGAACCACGAAACCCCCTTCCCCAAGCTCCTCAAGAGCAGGGGATACCCCAAGGTCCGGAGAACGACGACCCATGCGGACACGACACCCGAGCGAGGAGCGAACCGCACGGCCGCCGCCGTGCCTGAACAGTTACCCCACCACGGGCGTCGTACCCGGCTTGTCTCGCCCCCTGATCAGCACCGGCCCCCACCGGTACTGCTCATCAGAGTACGGCTGGGCGCCGGGAGCGGAAGGCAATTTGCAGAACTGTCCGACGGACGCGTTTATGGTGTGCCGCATGTTTCGTATTGAGGCGGAAGTCGACAAGGAACGACGTGATCTGCTCCGCGCTCGGCTGCTGGCCACCAACACCGCGGCCTCTCCCGTGCTGGCGGCCCTGCGCGGCACCCCCGCGGAACGCGAAGTGCCGCTGCACGTCTGGGCGATGGACGAGCGTACGGGCGACCTGGGCGGCGGCCTCGTCGGACACACCTGGGCGTCCTGGCTGCACGTCACCTATCTGTGGGTGGACGCCCGCCGGCGCGGCAGGGGGCTGGGCGGCCGGCTGCTCGCCGAGGCGGAGCGCATCGCCCGCAAGGACCGCGACTGCACCGCCGCCCGCCTGGAGACCTGGGACTTCCAGGCCCCGGGGTTCTACCGGAAGAAGGGGTACGAGGTGGTGTGCGTGATCCCCGACTACCCGCCGGGGATCACGGAGTACACCCTGACCAAGCGGCTGGCCTGAGGCTCAGCCCGCCTTGCGGGCACCCGCCGACGGCACCGCCTCGAAGACCCGCGGCGCCTTGAACCCGGCCGCCGCGAAGGCCTCCTCGACCGCCTTGGTGACCGTGTCGACGTCGGCCGTCTCGGCGAGGACGATCGCCGAGCCGCCGAAGCCGCCGCCGGTCATCCGGGCGCCCAGCGCACCGGCCGAGTTCGCCGCCTCCACGACCAGGTCCAGCTCCGGGCAGGAGACCTGGAAGTCGTCGCGCAGCGAGGCGTGGCCCTCGGTGAGGACCGGTCCGATGGCCCGGGTGTCACCGGCCTCCAGGAGGGCGACGACGCGTTCGACGCGGTGGTCCTCGGTGACGACGTGGCGGACCAGGCGGCGTACCTCCTCCTCGTCGCCGAGGCGGTCGAGCGCCGCGTCCAGTTCGCCGTAGGGAACGTCCCGCAGGGCGTCCACCCCGAGCAGGGCCGCGCCCTTCTCGCAGCCCGCGCGGCGCTTGCCGTACTCGCCGCCGCTGTGCGCGTGCTTGACCTGGGTGTCCACGACCAGCAGCCGCATGCCCTCGGCCGCGAGGTCGAAGGGGATCTGCTTCTGCGAGAGGTCGCGGGTGTCCAGGAACAGGGCGTGGCCGGCCTCGCAGCAGGCGGACGCCGTCTGGTCCATGATGCCGGTCGGCGCGCCGACGTAGACGTTCTCCGCGCGCTGGCACAGGCGGGCCAGCTGCCAGCGCTGGAGACCGAGCTCGTACAGGTCGTTCAGCGCGAGGGCGATCACCACCTCCAGGGCCGCGGAGGAGGACAGGCCGGCGCCGGTCGGGACCGTCGAGGTCAGGTGGACGTCGGCGCCGGTGACCGGGTGGCCGGCCTCGCGCAGCGCCCAGACCACGCCCGCCGGGTACGCCGTCCACTCCTGGTCGGTGCCGGGTTCCAGGGCGTCGAGGGAGAGTTCGACGACGCCGCCCTCGATGTCCGAGGAGTGCAGGCGCAGCACCCCGTCGGTACGGCGGGCCACCGCGGCCGTCGTCACGTGCGGCAGCGCGAAGGGCATCACGAAGCCGTCGTTGTAGTCGGTGTGCTCGCCGATCAGGTTGACCCGGCCGGGAGCCGACCAGACGCCGTCCGGTGCGGTGCCGTACAGCTCGGTGAAGCCCTCACGGATCTGCTGTGCCCCCACTACTGCTCCCTTGCTGCGCTTGCGATGGTCTGCGCGAACTCCCAGGCGTCCGCGACGATCCCCGCGAGGTCCGCGCGGGTCGGGTGCCAGCCCAGCTGCTCGCGGGCGGCGGCCGCCGAGGCGACCAGGACGGCCGGGTCGCCGCCCCGGCGCGGGGCCACCCCCTCGGGGATCGGGTGGCCGGTGACCTGCCGGACGGTCTCGATGACCTGGCGGACCGAGAAGCCCTCGCCGTTGCCGAGGTTGCAGATCAGGTGCTCGCCGGGCCGTGCGGCCGTGAGCGCCAGCAGGTGGGCGTCGGCGAGGTCGGCGACGTGGATGTAGTCGCGGACGCAGGTGCCGTCGGGCGTCGGGTAGTCGTCGCCGAAGACCGAGACGGCCTCCCGCTTGCCCTGGGCGACCTGGAGGACCAGGGGGATCAGGTGCGACTCGGGGTTGTGCCGCTCGCCCTGCGCGCCGTACGCGCCGGCCACGTTGAAGTAGCGCAGGGAGACCGCGCCCAGGCCGTGGGCGGCGGCCTCGCCGGTGATCATGTGGTCGACGGCGAGCTTGGTGGCGCCGTACGGGTTGGTCGGCTTCGTCGGCGCGGTCTCGACGATCGGGACCTGGTCCGGCTCGCCGTAGGTGGCCGCCGTGGAGGAGAAGACGAGCTTGCGCACGCCCACCTCGCGCATCGCGCCGAGCAGCGCCATGGTGCCGCCGACGTTGTTGTCCCAGTACTTCTCGGGCTTCACGACCGACTCGCCGACCTGGGAGAACGCGGCGAAGTGCAGGACCGCCTCGTAGGAGGGGTCGAGCCACTTGGCGGCGTCGCGGATGTCGCCCTCGACGAAGGCGGCGCCCGCGGGGACGCCCTCGCGGAAGCCGGTGGAGAGGTTGTCGAGGACGGTGACCTCGTGGCCCGCCTCCAGCAGGTGCTGGGCGACCACACTGCCGACGTAACCCGCTCCGCCCGTCACCAGGTACTTCATCAACTCGCTACCTCTCGCAGTCGCTCGGCCGCGCGCTCCGGCGGCACGTCGTTGATGAACACGCTCATGCCGGACTCGGAACCCGCGAGAAACTTCAGCTTGCCGGACGATCGGCGGATGGTGAAAAGCTCGAGGTGGAGCGCGAAGTCGTCGCGCGTGACACCCTCGAACTCCTCCAGCGTCCCGAACGGCGCCTGGTGCCAGGCGGCGATGTAGGGCGTGGGAGGTTCACCCTCACCGAAGATACGGTCGAAGCGCCTCAAGAGTTCCAGATAAACCTGGGGGAACTCTGAGCGCGCCGCCTCGTCGAGGGCGAGCAGGTCGGGGACGCGGCGCTTCGGGTACAGGTGGACCTCGTAGGGCCAGTGCGCCGCGTAGGGCACGAAGGCGACCCAGTGTTCACTCTCAAGGACGACCCGCTCGTCGGCGAGTTCACGTTCCAGGACAGCGTCGAAGAGGTTCTCTCCGCCGGTCGCCTCCTTGTGTGCCGCGAGTGAACGCAACATCAGGGCGGTGCGCGGGGTGGTGAAGGGGTAGGCGTAGATCTGCCCGTGCGGGTGACCGAGCGTCACGCCGATCTCCGCGCCGCGGTTCTCGAAGCAGAACACCTGCTCGACGGAGGGGAGATGCGACAGTTCCGAGGTCCGGTCGGTCCATGCGTCGAGGACCAGACGGGCCTGCTCCTCGGTGAGGCTCGCGAAGGAGGCGTCGTGGTCCGAGGTGAAGCAGACCACCTCACAGCGTCCGGAGTCGCCGGCCAGCGAGGGGAAACGATTCTCGAAGACCACCACGTCGTACGACGAGTCGGGGATCTCGCTCAGCCGGTCGCCCTCGGTCGGGCACAGCGGGCACTGGTCGGCCGGCGGGTGGTAGGTGCGGCCCTGCCGGTGCGAGGCGATGGCGACCTGGTCGCCGAGCAGCGGGTCCCGGCGGATCTCCGAGGTGGTGTGCGTCCGCTCCAGCGGCCGGCGGTCCACCGCGTCCCGCACGGTGTCGTCACGCAGGTCGTAGTAGATGAGCTCGCGACCGTCGGCCAGCCGGGTCGAGGTCTTCTTCACTGCGGACTCCCGTTGATCGAGTCATCCAACCTTCAAACAGAACCGAACACACCAAAACACAACTCACCACGCCAGTCAACATCGGAATCAATCAAGGTGAGACAACGAAAGTGTTGAATTACTGGGTGCAGAACCCCACAAACGCCCCGTACTCCCCCACATACCTCGCGGCGGGGCTACGGCTCCCCACCAACGGCCTGGACTACACGATCCTGGCGATCTACTTCGTCGTCGTCCTGGGCATCGGCTTCGCGGCCCGCCGCTCGGTGAAGACGAGCCTCGACTTCTTCCTCTCCGGCCGGTCCCTGCCCGCCTGGATCACCGGCCTCGCGTTCATCTCGGCGAACCTGGCCGCGACCGAGATCCTCGGCATGGCCGCCAACAGCGCGCAGTACGGCGCGTACACCGTGCACTGGTACTGGATCGGCGCCATCCCGGCCATGGTCTTCCTGGGCCTGGTGATGATGCCCTTCTACTACGGCAGCAAGGTCCGTTCGGTCCCCGAGATGCTGCTGCTCCGCTTCGACAGAGCGGCGCACCTGCTGAGTTCGATCCTGTTCGCCTTCGCCGCCATCCTCATCGCGGGCGTCAACCTGTACGCCCTCGCGATCGTCGTCGAGGCGCTGCTCGGCTGGCCCCAGTGGGTGGCGATCGTGGTCGCCGGCGCGTTCGTACTGGCGTACATCACCCTCGGCGGCCTCTCCTCGGCGATCTACAACGAGGTGCTCCAGTTCTTCGTGATCCTGGCCGCCCTCATCCCGCTGTCCGTGCTCGGCCTGAAGAAGGTCGGCGGCTGGAACGGCCTGGTCGACAAGCTCACCGCCACCCACGGCCACAACTTCACCACCGCCTGGGGCGGCACCGGCATCGGCTCCGCCAACCCGCTCGGCGCGAACTGGCTGACCATCGTCCTCGGCCTCGGCTTCGTCCTCTCCTTCGGCTACTGGACGACGAACTTCGCCGAGGTGCAGCGCGCCCTGTCGGCGAAGAACCTGTCCGCCGCGCAGCGCACCCCGCTGATCGCCGCGCGGAACCGGTCCCGACGGGCGGCCCGCACGCGTGTGTCGGAGGTCTTCTTCGGCTCTTCGCCCGCCTTCGCCTC
>NZ_JBEYFC010000151.1:8326-18475 GCF_040634175.1 Streptomyces sp. NPDC007162 | reverse complement strand
GTCGACCACCACGCCGATCCGTACCCCGTGGGTGCGGCCCCGGAAGGACTCTCCGTCGAGGCCGTCGGCCAGTTCCTCGACGGCGGCGCGGTACTCGGCGAGGGCCCGTGCCGCGCGGTCCAGCAGGGGGCGCGGGTCGGCGGCCGCGTCGGGCGGGCCGCCGGGCAGGGGCGGGTCCTGGGGTACGGCGACGAGGTAGCGGCCGTCGACCCAGGCGGCCCAGCCGTTGGCACAGCTGATGTGGGCCCAGTCGCCGCGCCGTTCCACGAGCCGGACCGGCAGCAGCGGGTCGAGGGGGACGGTGGGCCGGCCCGGGTCGGGGGCCTCCCAGGCGGCCATGCCGTCGGCCGGCACCACATGGGTGGGCCTGAACGCCGAAGCGGTGGTCATCGCGTCGCCTACTTCCGCATCACGGCGGGTTCGTGCCGGCGCAGCAGCCGGGCCAGCACCCAGCCGAAGACGGCCGACAGCACCAGGAGCATGACCATGTTGCGCAGCCAGACGTGCGCCGAGTGCCGGAAGTACGGGTCGGCGGTGAGGGTGCCGGGCATGATGCGGTGCAGTTCGACGGTGCCGGCCATGGCGCCCAGCGCCCAGCGCGAGGGCACCAGCCAGGCCAGCTGTTCGAGGCCCGGTACGCCGTGCAGTCTCAGCAGGGTGCCGCAGAAGACCACCTGGACGACGGTGAGCAGCACCAGCAGCGGCATCGTCACCTCCTCCTTGCGGACCAGGGCGGAGACCAGCAGGCCGAGCATCATCGCGGTGAAGGAGAGCACCGCCACGGCGACGGTGATCTCCAGCAGGGGCGGCATCAGCACGCCGTCGCCGCCGGGCGCGTTCAGGTCGACGCCGGCCAGGCCCACCTGGGTGAGCACGATCGCCTGGAGCACGGTGATGGTGCCGAGGACGACGACCTTCGACATCACGTACGCGGATCTGGGCAGGCCGACGGCTCTCTCCCGCTGGTAGATGACCCGTTCCTTGACCAGCTCGCGCACCGCGTTGGCGGCGCCGGTCAGCACTCCGCCCACGCACAGGGTGAGCAGCGCGTTGGTGGCGGTGTCGAAGGTGAGCTTGTTCCCGGCGACGGCCCGGGCCATCGCGCCCATCACGAACGGCAGCCCGATCATGATGGCGAGGAAGGTCCGGTCGGCGAGGAGCGCGGCCGTGTACCGCCGTACCAGGGTGGAGAACTGGGCGCCCCAGCTGCGCGGCCGGGGCGGCGGAGCCGTGGCCACCGGCCCGGTGTGGGGCACCACCGGCTGCGTGCTGGAGTTCACGATGTACTTGCGGTGGTACGACGAGGCGCGGTACTCCTGGGCCCAGTCCCGGCCGGTGTCCCGCTCGAACGCCTCGAAGGCCTCGGGCCACTCGTCGAACTCGAAGAAGCCGAGGGCCTCGCCCGGCGGTCCGAAGTAGGCGGTCCGTCCGCCCGGTGCCAGTACCAGCAGCCGGTCGCAGACGTCGAGGCTGAGCACGCTGTGGGTGACGACGATGACGGTACGGCCGTCGTCTGCCAGGCCGCGCAGCGTGTTCATCACCGAGCGGTCCATGCCGGGGTCGAGTCCGGAGGTCGGTTCGTCGAGGAAGAGCAGGGACGGTTTCGTGAGCAGTTCCAGGGCTACGCTGACCCGTTTGCGCTGTCCGCCGGAGAGGCTGTGCACGGGCTGGCCGGCGCGCTGTTCGAGACCGAGTTCCCGGATGACCTCGTCGACCCGGTGGCGGCGCTCGGCCTTCGCGGTGTCCTCGGGGAAGCGCAGTTCGGCGGCGTAGGTGAGGGCGCTGCGTACGGTCAGCTGCACGTGCAGGATGTCGTCCTGCGGGACCAGGCCGATGCGCTGGCGCAGCTCCGCGTAGTCGCGGTAGAGGTCGCGGCCGTCGTAGAGGACGGTGCCGTGTTCGGCGGGGCGCTGGCCGGTGAGGGCGCCGAGCAGGGTGGACTTGCCGGCGCCGCTGGGTCCGACCACGGCGAGCAGGCACTTCTCCCCCACCGGGAAGGAGACGTGGTCCAGGAGGATCTTGCGGCCACGGTCGACGGCGACGGTGAGTTCCTGGACGTCCAGGGAGACCTCGCCGGTGTCGACGTATTCCTGGAGCTGCCCGTCGACCAGGCAGAAGGCCGAGTGGCCGACGCCGACGACGTCGCGGGGGCCGAGCGGGGCACGGGTGACCGAGCGGCCGTTGAGGTAGGTGCCGTTGTGGCTGTCGAGGTCGACGATCTCGTAGCGGCCGTCGGGGTGGGCGCGCAGTTCGGCGTGGTGGCGGGAGACCACGAGGTCGTCCACGACGACGTCGTTGTCGGGGGCGCGGCCGATGCGCACGGTGCGGGCGTGGAGCGGCCGTACCGAGGAGGGCTGCCGGAAGGTGCCGGTACGGCTGGGCATCGAGACGGCGAAGGGACGGTCCGGTGCGGGCGGGGCGCGGCCGACCAGGACGGCGCTCGGGCCGTCGGCGGGGCTGCCGAAGCCGATGACCGTGCCGGGGCCGACCTCCCATTCCCGGATGCGGCGGCCGTCGGCGTAGGTGCCGTTGGTGCTGTTCTCGTCGGCCAGCGTCCAGTGGCCGTCCGCGGGCCGCAGCACCGCGTGGTGCCAGGAGACCCGGGTGTCATCGATGCAGATGTCGCTCAACGGGTCGCGTCCGACGTGGTAGTCACGGCCCGGGCTCATCACCGTGGAGCCCGTGTCGGTCTCCAGGACGAGTTCGGGCGCAGTCGAGGCGACCGGCCACTCCGCCATGGCCAGAATTCTACCGACCGGACCACTTGTATGCCCGGCCACGGCCGCCGGGCAGGGGCTTTCGGGTGTCAGGCGACGGGGACGACGAGGGCGGGGATGGTGCGCTGCATGCGGAGGGCGTCGACGGACTCGGCGAGCAGTTCGTACTCGGTGGTCTCGTCCTGGACGGCGATCCGCACCAGCCGGCCGTCGGCCAGTTCGTCGGCGACGAGTTCCTGCCGGACGACGTCGGCGCACCAGGCGCGGAGCAGGCTGGGCACATCGGGGACGGTCCCGGCGACCGGGACCAGCGAACCGTGCGGGTACCGGGGGTTCTCGGGTAACGGATCCAGCCGCTCCGCGATCCAGGAGGCCCGGTCCCGTAACCACCACAGCGCCAGTGCCAGGGTCGGCGCACGGTAGGTGCCGAGGGGAACGCCGATGCGCTGCCCGCCGCAGATGCCGTATGCCGTGACATGGCACAGGAATTCGTCGTGCACGATCACTCCCCCGTCGCTCGCCCGGTGTGCCGTCGCGGGCCGGTTCCGTGCGGCTCCTGTGCGGTGAAGTGCTCCTGACATTCGAGTATGTTCACTTTCGAAACACTGTCACCATGCCTTTTTGGCCAGTCTCTTGGCATATTCGCCCTGCGAATTGGCCGAAATGCACGCGCTGTACTGGCTCGGCTGCGAGACCTGAAGGATGGCCGCCCTGGAGGGGAGAGGTTCCGCCTCGGTGGCCGGTTCTGACGTGTTCACACCCGAAAGGCGAGGGGGGACGCGGATCGCGTCCCCCCTCGGCGCCGGCTCACCGGCCGACAGCCGCGTCCGTCACCGGTTGACGATCGCGTCGATCCGGGCCAGCTCCTCCGTGTCGAAGTCGAGGTTGCCGATGGCCCCGACACAGTCCTCGACCTGCCGTGGGCTGCTCGCGCCGATCAGTGCGGAGGTGACCCGGCCGCCGCGCAGCACCCAGGACAGGGCGAGCTGGGCCAGGGTCTGGCCGCGGCCCTTGGCGATCTCGTCGAGGGCGCGCAGCCGGCCCACCAGGTCCTCGGTGACCGCGTCCGAGTTCAGGAACGGGCTGTCGCTCGCGGCCCGGGAGCCCTCGGGGATGCCGTCCAGGTAGCGTCCGGTGAGCAGCCCCTGCTCCAGCGGGGAGAAGACGATGGAGCCGACCTGGAGCTCGTCGAGCGCGTCGAGGACGCCCTCGGTCTCCGGGCGCCGGTCGAGCATCGAGTAGCGCGGCTGGTGAATGAGGAGCGGGGTGCCGAGATCACCGAGGATCCGGGCGGCCTCCCGGGTCTGCTCCGCCGAGTAGTTGGAGATGCCGACGTACAGCGCCTTGCCCTGCTGGACCGCCGAGTGCAGCGCGCCCATCGTCTCCTCCAGGGGAGTCTCCGGGTCCGGGCGGTGCGAGTAGAAGATGTCGACGTAGTCCAGGCCCATCCGGGTCAGCGACTGGTCCAGCGACGACAGCAGGTACTTGCGCGAGCCCCACTCGCCGTACGGTCCGGGCCACATCAGGTAGCCGGCCTTGGTGGAGATGACCAGCTCGTCGCGGTACCCGGCGAAGTCCGCCCGGAGCGCCTCGCCGAACGCGGACTCGGCGGCACCGGGCGGCGGGCCGTAGTTGTTGGCCAGGTCGAAGTGGGTGACACCGAGGTCGAAGGCGCGGCGCAGGATGGCGCGCTGGGTCGCCACGGGCCGGTCGGGCCCGAAGTTGTGCCACAGGCCGAGCGACAGCGCGGGGAGCTTGAGGCCGCTGCGGCCGCTGCGGCGGTACGGCATGTCGGCGTAGCGGTCGGGGTGCGGGGTGTACAACGCGACTCCAGAGGGGTGGGCACAGGGTCTACCGATCCCACTCTTTCCCGCGCCGCGGGCAGTGGTCCAACAGGAGAATCCGATGGAATTGTGCGGTTAGGCTTCTCAATCATGGAACTGCGCCACCTCCAGCACTTCGTCGCGGTCGCCGAGGACCAGCACTTCACCCGGGCCGCGGAGCGGCTGATGGTGTCCCAGTCGGGGCTGTCCGCCTCCATCCGGGCCCTGGAGCGGGAACTGCGGGCACCGCTGTTCGTGCGCACGACCCGCCGGGTGACGCTGACGGAGGCGGGCCGTGCGCTGCTCGGCGAGGCCGAGCGCGTCCTCGCCCAGGTACGGTCGGCGCACGAGGCGGTGGCCGCCGTCCAGGGCGTGCTGCGCGGGACGCTGGCACTGGGCACCGAGCAGTGCATCGCCGGCGTGCACGTGGCGGGGCTGCTCGCCACGTTCCGGCGCAGGCACCCGGATGTCGAGATCCGGTTGCGGCAGGCGGGCTCCGGCGCGCTGGCCGAGGAGGTGGCGGCCGGCCGGCTCGACCTGGCCTTCGCCTACCGCACCCAGGACGACACCGACCAGCTGCGCTCGGTGTCCCTCACCGGCGAGCCGATGACCGTGCTGTGCCATCCCAGCCACCGGCTGGCCACCGCGGGCGGGCCGGTGACCCCTCGTGACCTCGACGGGGAGGTGTTCGTCGACTTCCATCCCGACTGGGGCCCGCGCCGCACCACCGACGCGGCCTTCGCCTCGGCGGGCGTGCGGCGCACGGTCGCCCTGGAGGTCAACGACGTGCACAGCCTCCTCGACCTGGTCGACGAGAACCTCGGCATCGCCGTCGTGCCCCGCCACTTCCGGCACAAGCGGCCGGCGCTCACCGCGCTGGCGCTCGAGGACACGGACGCGACGGCGTACGAGACGGTCGCCCTGCTGCCGCCGCGGACGGCCACCAGCCCGGCGGCCCGGGCCCTGATCACCCTCCTCGAAACAGAAGACCGGGCAACGCCTTCGGACGGGTCCTGCCCTGCCTGACCCATCGCGGCCGGATGACCGATTCCGGACGCACGACGACCGGCGATGCGCGATCGTGGTCGTATGCATGCAAGGGACATCCTCATCGACGGCTTCGGCCGCATCCAGGAAGAAGTCCATGCCGCCCTCGACGGCCTCGATCCCGACCTGCTCAACAGGCGCCCGTCCGCCGACGCCAACTCCGTCACCTGGCTGGTCTGGCACCTCACCCGGGTGCAGGACGACCATGTGGCCGACGCCTTCGACCTGGAGCAGGTGTGGCCGGCCCAGGGCTGGGCGAAGCGCTTCGGCCTCGACCTGCCGGTCCGGGACCACGGCTACGGCCACACCCCCGCCCAGGTCGCGAAGGTCACCGTGGACTCCGGCGACCTGCTGACCGGCTACTACGACGCGGTGCACGAGCAGACCCTCGGGGCCCTGCGCGGGCTTGCCGCAAAGGATCTCGAACGCGTCGTGGACGAGCGCTGGGAGCCGCCGGTCACGCTCGGCGTACGGCTGGTGAGCGTCCTGGCCGACGACCTTCAGCACGTCGGACAGGCCGCCTATCTGCGGGGACTGCTTCAGAGCGCGGAGGCGTAACCCGGCAGGACGACGTCCTCGATGAGGGCCCTGCGCTCGTCGAACGGGATGAAGGCGCTCTTCACCGCGTTCAGGGTGACCGCGCGCAGGTCCTCGACGGTCCAGCCGGCCTGCTCGACCAGCAGGGACATCTCACGGGTCATCGTCGTCCCCGAGACCAGCCGGTTGTCGGTGTTGAGGGTGACCCGGAAGCCCAGCTCCTTCAGCGTGCTGATCGGGTGCTCGGCGATGGAGGTGGCGCAGCCGGTCTGCAGGTTGGAGGTGGGGCACATCTCCAGCGCGATCCGGCGGTCGCGCACCCAGCTCGCGAGGCGGCCGAGCTTGCCGTCGACGATGTCCTCGGTGATCCGCACCCCGTGCCCGATGCGCTGCGCACCGCAGGCCTGGACCGCCTGGTGGATGCTGGGCAGCCCGAAGGCCTCACCGGCGTGGATGGTGAACGGCACGCTCTCGCCGCGCAGCAGCTCGAAGGCGTCCAGGTGGTCGGCGGCCGGGAAGCCGTCCTCGGCACCGGCGATGTCGAAGCCGACGACACCGGCGTCCCGGTAGGCGACGGCCAGCTCGGCGGCCTCCCGGACCCGGTCGAACATCCGCATGCCGCAGAGCAGGGTGCCGACTCGCACCGGCGTGCCGGCGGCGGCGGCCTTCGCCATGCCCGCGGCGAGCCCCTCCTGCACGGCCGCCACGACCTCGCCCATCGCGAGTCCGCCCCGGACGTTCAGCTCGGGCGCGTAGCGCACCTCGCCGTACACCACGCCGTCGGCGGCGAGGTCGAGGACGTACTCCTCGGCGACGCGCCGCAGCCCCTCACCGGTCTGCATCACGGCGAGGGTGTGCTCGAAGGTGGCTATGTAGCGGACCAGGTCACCGGAGTCGGCGGCCTCGACGTACCAGGCCGCCAGCTCGTCGGGGCCGGTGGTGGGCAGGGTGTGGCCGGCCTCGGCGGCGAGCTCGACGAGGGTGGCGGGGCGCAGGCCGCCGTCGAGGTGGTCGTGCAGGACGGCCTTCGGAAGGCGGCGGATCACATCTGCGTCTACGCGCGTAGCGGTCATGGTGGGCTGTCCTTGGCAGGTGGTTCGAAGTGATCGGTCAGGCGGCGGGCTGGAGCAGGTCCCAGCGGTTCCCGTAGAGGTCCTGGAAGACGGCGACGGTGCCGTACGGCTCGTGCCGCGGCTCCTCCAGGAAGGTCACGCCGGCGGCCGCCATCCGGGCGTGGTCGCGGGCGAAGTCGTCGGTGTGCAGGAAGAACCCGACACGACCGCCGGTCTGGTCGCCGACCCGGGCCCGCTGGGCGTCGCCCTTGGCGCGGGCGAGCAGCAGTCCGGTGCCCCCGCCCTGCGCTCCGGGTTCGACGACGACCCAGCGGGAGCCGTCCGGGCGGGGCGCGTCCTCGACGAGCCGGAATCCGAGGGCCTCGGTGTAGAAGCGGATCGCCTCGTCGTAGTCGCCGACGACGAGGGTGACCAGGGCGACGCGTCGCATGGGGGCCTTTCGGGGTGGGCGGTTAGCGGGAGAGGTTATACGTAAAACCTCACGGACGCCAGCCGGAGGGGTACCGCGCGACCGGCCACTACGGCGCCCGCCCTACTTCTCCGCTTCCCCCTGCGCCACCTCGACGCGATGGTGGAAGTCGACCATCCCGGTCACCGACGCGCCGCACGACAGTCCGGCACTCCCCGCCAGAAGCAGCGCGATCCATGCCCCGGCCCGGCGCTCCCTGCGCGGCGCCGCCAGCAGCGCGTGCACCCGGCGGGGCACCGGCCCCGAGGCGACCCCGGGTACGAACGCCGGCCGCGCGACGCCGCCGTCGCCCTGTCCGGCCAGCGCGGCCCGGGCGATCGCACGGGCCGTCAGCCGCCGGTCCCCCACCGCACGGGCCGCGGCCTCGTCGGCCACCCGCTCCACGGCCAGCCGGATGACGTCCCGGACCCGGCGCAGCGCGGGGTGACAGTGCGCGGCGAACTCGGCCGCGGCGAGGAAGTAGTGGTGGCCGCCCGCGTTGTGCGCCCGTTCGTGTGCGAACAGCGCCTCCCGCTCGCCCCCGTCGAGGTTGCGCAGCATCCCGGTGGTGACGACGATCCGGTGCGGCCGGCCGGGCAGCGCGTACGCGTCGGGACACGGCGAGTCGACCACGCACAGGTCACCCGCGGCGGGCCCGCGCCCCGCCTCGGTGCGGGCCGCCCGGAAGGCGCGCGTCTGCCGGAGCGCCGACCGCACGAGGGTCCAGGCGGAGACGGCGAGACCGCCGACCGACAGCGCGGCCAGCGGCAGGACGAAGCGGTCGGAGGCGGTGTGCAACGGCCGGATCAGCTCGCCGAGCGAGGCGAAGAACGGCAGTTTGAGCAGCCCGGTGAGGACGAACGCGCCGAGCGCGGCGAGCGCGCAGCTCGCGAGGGCTACGGCCGAGACGGCGACCGCCCACAGCGCGACGGCGGGCGCCAGTCTTTCGAGGGCTCGCCGGGACAGCGCCGGCAGGGCGAACGGCACCAGCAGGGGGAGGATCAACAGGGCGATCATGATCCACCGGATTGCTCGTCGGCTTCGAGGAGCGTGCGCAGGACGCGCTCGTCGTCGGGGCTGAGCTGGGCGACGAAGCGGGCGAGCACGGTCTTGCGGTCGCCGTCGCGGTCGAGTTCGCTGTGCATCCGTCTCGCGGTGAGACCCTGGGCGTCCTGGACGGGGACGTAGGCGTAGCCGCGGCCCCGGCGGTGCCGGTCGACCACGCCCTTGTCGTGCAGCCGGGTGAGGATCGTCGTCACGGTCGTGCGGGCCAGGTCCGTGGCGAGGCTGCGCTGCACCTCGCCGGGGGTCTGGGGGGCACCGGCCGCCCACAGGGCCGCCATGACGCTCGCCTCGAGTTCGCCGGCGGGCCGGCGTTCGTCCTTCCCGTCGGCCATGGAAGGTTCCTCACCCCTTCTTCGTCCTCGGTCCGGCAGATCGTCTACGCCAGTGTAGTCAGGAGGCTCCGGTCACGCCCATGACCTGGTCGCGGAGGGGGCCGCCGTCACGGACCGGTGCGCAGCGCGTTCAGGCGGGCCAGTTCCTCGTCGGTGAGCCGGACGGCGCCCGCCGCGACGTTCTCGGCCAGGTGGTCCGGGTTGCCGGTGCCGGGGATGGCGAGGACGTGCGGGCCCTGGTGCAGGGTCCAGGCGAGGCGGATCTGGGCGGGGGTGGCGTGGTGTGCCCGGGCGACGGCGAGGACCTCGTCGTCGTGGTCCTCGGTGGCGCCGTGCGGCCCGGCGTCGCCCGCGACGGCGAAGAACGGAACGAAGGCGATGCCGCGTTCGCCGCAGATGCGGACCACTTCGGCGGTGGCCGGGTTCGTGCTGTCGAGTCCCCAGCGGTTCTGCACGCACACCACGGGCGCGATGGCGAGCGCCTCGTCGAGGTGGCGTGGTTCGACGTCGGAGACGCCGAGGTGCCGGACCAGTCCGGCCTCGCGCAGTTCGGCGAGGGCGCCGAAGTGTTCGCTGATCGACTCCTGCCCCGTCCGGCGCAGGTTGACGACGTCGAGGTGGTCGCGGCCGAGCTGGCGCAGGTTCTCCTCGACGTGCCCGCGCAGCTGGTCGGGGCGGGCCGGCTCGGCCCAGTTCCCGGAGTGGTCGCGGAACGGACCGACCTTGGTGACGATGACGAGGTCGTCCGGGTACGGGGCCAGGGCGGTGTTGATGAGTTCGTTGGCGGAGCGCAGCGCGGAGAAGTAGAAGGCCGCCGTGTCGATGTGGTTCACGCCGAGCTCGACGGCCGTGCGCAGCACGGCGATCGAGCGGGCGCGATCGCTCGGGACGCCGTGGTGGAACGCGGCGCTGCCCGTCAGCCGCATCGCGCCGAAGCCGAGGCGGCGGACGGGCAGGTCGCCGAGTTCCCAGGTGCCGGAGGCGTCGGCGGTGATCGTTTCGGAGGTCATCTGACGGAGTCTGGCACATCGCCCGCACGCCGGTCCCGGCGATGGGGACCACGGTGCGGGCGACAGGGACTTCCGATGAGCCCCGCCCCGCTCGGGA
>NZ_JBEYFC010000151.1:0-8226 GCF_040634175.1 Streptomyces sp. NPDC007162 | reverse complement strand
CCCGCTGCCGGACCCGCTGCCGGACCCGCTGCCGGACCCGCTGCCGGACCCGCTGCCGGACCCGCTGCCGGACCCGCTGCCGGACCCGCTGCCGGACCCGCTGCCGGGTGACGGTACCGGTCGAGGTGGCCGAGCGGGGGCTCCTGGTGGCGATCAGCTCAGCGGCTTGACGAGGACCGCCTTGCGGTGGCTGAAGGTCTCGATGGAGTAGCGGCCGTGGTAGCTGCCCATGCCGCTCTCCCCCACCCCGCCGAACGGCAGGTCGGAGACGGTGAGATGGGCCAACGGCAGACCGGCGCCGAGTGCGCCGGAGGAGGTCTCGGCGGCGATCCGCTCCCGGGTTCCTGCGGCCTCGCTGAAGACGTAGAGCGCGAGGGGCTTGTCGCGGTCGTTGATGAACCCGATCGCGCCGTCCAGGTCGGGGACGGTGACGATGGGCAGGATCGGACCGAAGATCTCCTCCCGCATCACCGGGGAGTCGGGGGCGACGTCGGCGAGCACGGTGGGCGCGATGTACCTGGCGGCGCGGTCGGTGTCACCGCCGACGGCGACACGGCCCGAGTCGAGCAGCGCGCTGAGCCGGTCGAAGTGGCGCTCGTTGACGATCCGGCCGTACTCCCCGGACTCCTTGGGCTCGCTGCCGAACAGCTTCTCGACGGCCTTGGCCAGGGCCGGTTCCAGGGCGGCGGCCGTCTCGGGGTCGGTGAGCACGTAGTCGGGGGCCACGCAGGTCTGGCCCGCGTTCAGGAACTTGCCGCGCGCCAGCCGGTCCGCGACCACCGTGAGGTCGGTGTCGCGGTCGACGAACGCCGGTGACTTGCCGCCGAGTTCGAGGGCCACGGGGGTGAGGTGCTCGGCGGCGGCACGCATGACGATCCGGCCGACCGCGCCGTTGCCGGTGTAGAAGATGTGGTCGAAGTGCTCGGCGAGCAGGGCCGTGGTCTCCGGGACGCCGCCCTCGACCACGGCCACCGCGTCGGTGTCGAGGTAGGCCGGGAGCAGCCGGGCGAGCGCGGCGGAGGTGGCGGGGGCCAGCTCGCTGGGCTTGGCGACGACCGCGTTGCCGGCGGCCAGGGCGCCGGCCACGGGGGCGAGCAGCAGCTGGGCCGGGTAGTTCCAGGGCGCTATGACGAGGACGACGCCGAGGGGGTCGTACTGGGTCCAGGCGCTCGCGTCGGCGCCCACGTGCGCAGGGACCGGGGCGGGCTCGGGGCGCAGCCACTGCGTGAGGTGGTCGAGGGTGTGGTCGATCTCGCGGACGGTGAAGTCGATCTCCGTGCCGTAGGCCTCGCGGGCGCTCTTGCCCAGGTCCGCGTGGAGGGCGGCGGCCAGTTCCTCGCCGCGCTCCGTGAGCATGGCGCGCAGTCGGCGCAGCTGGCCGGTGCGCCACTCGACGGGCTTGGTGCGGCCGGTGCGGAAGGTCGCGCGCAGCCGGGCGACGATGTCGGCGGGCTGCTCTGGGGTGGGCTGGTTCACGGATGCCTCGCTGGTGGTGCGGGTGGGCCGGGTGCGGGTGGGCCGGGTGGTCCGGCTGCGGTCTCGGCGGTCAGATGTACTTTGCAACCTTTCACGGTCCGAAGTAAATTCCGACCTCGGGGCACCGTCGGGTTGACATAGATCACATCGGGTCGGCCGGTGGGCCCCGGCAGGGGGCACAGGCCGGCATGATCGCGGCACGGCACCCGGAACCGGAAGAATCCTGTTCATGACCGTTGCCGCACATCCGCTCGTCACCCGCGCCCGCGAACTCGCCGACGGCCTGCTTGCGCCCGCCGCCGAGCGCGTCGACCAGGAGGGGGTGCCCGTCGGCCACATCGAGGCGATCAAGCACTCGGGGCTGCTCGGGGTGGGCGCGCCGGTGGTCTACGGCGGCTCGGCGGCGCCCGCGGCGGTCGTACGCGAGACGGCCGAGATCCTGGCCGGGGCGTGCTGCTCGACCTGGTTCGTGCAGACGCAGCACCACACGCCGGTGCAGACCCTGGTCAAGTCAGAACTTCCGGTACGCGAGCGGCTGTTGGGCCCGCTGGCGCGCGGTGAGCTGCTGTCCGGGGTGGCGTACGCGCACCTGCGCTCGTATCCGCGGGTCCCTGTGCGGGTGCGGGCGGAGGAGGGCGGCCGGCGCTTCCACGGCACCGTGCCCTGGTACACCGGCTGGGGCCTGAACGACGTGCTGCTGCTCGCCGGGGTGACCGAGGACGACGAGGCGCTGTTCGCCTTCGTCGAGGCGCGGGAGCAGCCGGGGCTGCGGGCGTCGGAGCCGATGCGGCTGGCGGCGCTCACCGCGGCCCGGACGGTGTCCCTGGACCTGGACGGCCTGTGGGTGCCGGAGGAGGCGGTGGCGCTGCGGACACCGTACGCGGACTGGGCGGCGGCGGACCGCCCGAAGACCCGCAACGCCAACCCGGCGGTCTTCGGGATCACTCGGGCGGCCCTGGCACTGGTCGAGGAGGCGTACGCCGCTCCCCTGCGGGCCCGCCTCGAAGAGGTGCGCCGCCGGGCCTACGCGCTCGCCGACCACCCGGTGCCGCAGGAGCACACCGCCGAACGCCTGGCGCTGCGGGCCGAGGCGTTCACGCTGATGCGCACGGCGACGACGGCGGCCGTGGTGGCGGGCGGCGGCCGGGCGATGTCCCTGGAGAACCGCGCCCAACGACTGGCGCGGGAGGCCCTGTTCCTGCTGGTCCAGGGCCAGACGGCCGAGTCGCGCGCGGCGCATCTGGGGAAGCTGGCAGGGCAACTCGGCTGACCTCCGGCACAACGGTGTTCGCCCGCGCCTGCGCGCGCAGTTCCTCCCTCAGCCCCGGAGCCGGGACATCGCCGGGTCGAACAACGGCTCCTCGGCCACCACCGCCGCCACGCGCTGGTCGAAGTACCCGATCCGCACCGCCGTCCCGGGTACCGCCAGCTCCGCCGGCAGCCACGCGTAGGCGATCCCCTTGCCGACCGTGTGGCCGTAGGCGGCGCTGGTCACGTAGCCGACGGCGCGGTCCCCGTCGTAGACCGGCTCCTTGCCCATGACCACGGCCCGCGGGTCGTCGACGGTGAGGCAGGTCAGCTTCCGCCGTACGTCCGCCGCGCGCCGCTCCAGCGCGGCCTTGCCGATGAAGTCGCCCTTGTCGAGCCGGACGGCGAAACCGACGCCGGCCTCGTAGGGGTCGTGCTCATAGGTCATGTCGGTGCCGAAGGAGCGGTACCCCTTCTCCAGGCGGAGGCTGTTGAAGGCACCGCGCCCGGCGATGATCCCGCCGAGGGGCCGGGCCGCCGCCCACAGGGTGTCCCAGAGTTTCTGTCCCTGGTCTGCGGTGGTGTACAGCTCCCAGCCGAGTTCGCCGACGTACGAAAGACGCATCGCGGTGACCGGCACCGAGCCGACGTAGGCGCGCTTGGCGCGGAAGTACTTGAGGCCGTCGCCCGAGAAGTCCTCGTCGGTGAGGGGCTGGAGGACGTCGCGGGCGAGCGGGCCCCACAGGCCGATGCAGCAGGTGCCGGGCGTGATGTCGCGGACCTGGACCGTGCCCTCGGCGGGCAGGTGGCGGGTGAACCAGTCGAGGTCGAGGTTGCCGTTGGCGCCGACCTGGAAGAGGTCGCGGCCGAGACGGGCCACGGTGATGTCGCTGCGGATGCCGCCGTCGTGGTCGAGCAGCAGGGTGTACGTGACCGAGCCGACGGACTTGGCGACCTTGCCGGTGACGAGCCCCTCCAGGAAGTCGGCGGCGCCCGGACCGGTGACCTCCAGGCGTTTGAGGGCCGTCATGTCGTACATCGCGACGGTCTCGCGGGTGACCTGGGCCTCGGCGCCGACGATCGGCGACCAGTAGCGGGCGGCCCAGTCGTTGGGGGTGGGGATCTCCCGGCCCTCGACGAGAGGCGCGTTCGCTTCGTACCACTGGGGGCGCTCCCAGCCGTTCGCCTCCAGGAAGAACGCGCCGTGTTCCTGCTGGCGGGCGTGGAAGGGACTGGTGCGGATCGGGCGCGGCTTCCCGCTCGGCTGGAGGGGGTGGAGGATGTCGTACACCTCGGCAAAGTTCTGGCAGCCGCGGGCCAGGACGTACTCGGGGGCCAGTTGGTGCGGCTCGAAGCGGTTGACGTCGCACTCGTGCAGGTCGAACGAGGAGCAGTGGCCGTCGACCAGCCATTCGGCGACCGCGCGGCCGACGCCCGCGGAGTGGGTGACCCAGACGGCCTCGGCGACCCAGAAGCCCTTGACGTCCGGGGACTCGCCGAGCAGCGGGTAGCCGTCGGTGGTGAAGGAGAACAGGCCGTTGATGCCCTCCTCGATCTTGGCCTCGCGGGTGGCGGGCAGGAGGGACTGCGTCTCGGTCCAGGCATCCTCGAAGTCGTCCTCGGTGAACTTCAGGACCGAGGGCATCCGGTCGGCCTCGTCGAAGGAGAGGATGTCGTCGGCGGAGATCGGCATGGGGCGGTGGCCGTAGTAGCCGATGCCGATGCCGTCGAAGCGGTCGCGGTAGTAGAGGTCGGCGTCCTGGTGGCGCAGGATCGGGCGGACGGCCTCCTCGGTCTGGCCGGCGAGGGCGGGGACCGGGCCGGTCCAGGCGAGCTGGTGGGCGAGCGGCGTGAGCGGCAGGTTCATGCCGACCATGCGGGCGATCCGCGGGCCCCAGATGCCGGCGCAGCAGACGACGATGTCGGCGGGGAGTTCGCCCTGGTCGGTCACCACGGCGGTGACGGCGCCTTCGCTCTGCCGCACGTCGAGGACCTCGTGGCGGGGCAGGAAGCGCACCCCGCGTTCGGTGGCCCGGCGGATCTGGGCCTCGACGGCGAGGACGGCCTTGGCGAGGCCGTCGGTGGGGACGAGAAGGCCGCCGAGGACTCGGTCGCGGTCGACCAGCGGGTGCTGCGCCACGCACTCGTCCGGGTCGAGCAGGCGTGCCTCGATGCCCCAGGCGGTGATCCAGCCGTGCCGGCGGTGGAGTTCGGCGAGGCGCTCGGGGCTGGTGGCCACTTCGAGGCCGCCGACCTGGAGGAAGCAGGGCGCGCCGTCGACGTCGAGGGAGCAGAACTTCTCGACGGTGTAGCGCGCCATTTCCGTCATGGTCTTCGAGGGGTTCGTCTGGAAGACCAGGCCCGGGGCGTGCGAGGAGGAACCCCCGGTCGCCGGCAGGGGTGGGAGTACGGCGCGGTGCGGACGCGGCCGAGTGGCGCGATCCGGGCACCGGCTACCGGCGCCGTCAGATCAGCGGCCCGCGCTTTCCGGCGGAGATCGCCGAGATCCGGCTGCCCGCCGGAGCCCGCGTCCCGTACCCGGCGGCGGCCTTCGCCTTCGTACGGCAGCTCGTCTGGGTCCTCGACGGACACCTGACCTTCCACGACGGCGGCACGGTCCACGAACTCGGCACCGGCGACACCGTCGAACTCGGCGCCCCCGCCGACCGCGTCTTCGCCAACACCACCGGCACCGAATGCCGTTACGCGGTGGTCCTCGCCCGCGACATCCGGCCGTGAGCCGCCCGCCGCCCGCACGGCTCTCGCCGCGCCGCTCCTCGGCGCGGGGCCCGTGCGCCGCCGCCCCGTCAGCGGTACCAGCCGAACCGCTCCGCGATCACCGGCAGCCGGTCGGTCACCAGGGCGTGCGCGGCGGCCCGGGGCGTCGTACCGTCGGACTCCGCGCGGTCCAGCACCAGCCCCACCAGTGCCCGCATCGAGCGCCGGGTGTGGGCGAACGCCTCCTCGGCGTCCGGGCCGATGTCGCCGAACAAGGTCCACCACCACCAGGCGTTGGTGCCCGAGTTGACCACCACGTCCGGCAGTACGGTCACCCCGCGCGCGGTGAGCCGTTCCTCCGCCTCGGGCAGCACCGGCATGTTGGCCGCCTCCACGATCCAGCGGGCGGTGACCAGGTGCTCGTTGGCCGTGTCGACCGCGTACGACACCGCGGCGGGCACCAGGACCTCCGCGTCCGTGGCGAGCCAGGCGTCACCCGGCAGTTCCAGGTCGCCGGGGCGCAGCACCGCGCGGTCGACGGTGCCGTACCCGTCCCGCGCGCGCAGCAGCGCCTCGACCTCCAGGCCCGCCGGGTTGGCGATGGTGCCCTTGACGTCGGCGACGGCCACCACCGTGAGCCCCGCGCGGGCCAGGAAGCGTGCCGTGGCCCCGCCCATCGTGCCGAGCCCCTGTACGGCGACCCGCGTCCCCCGGTGCGGCACCCCGGCCCGGTCCAGTGCCGTCAGCGCCGACTCGGCGACCCCGCAGCCGCCGGCCAGCTCGTCGAGACCGATGCCGTCCACCTCGACGGCGAAGGCGTCCGTCAGCCGTCGCCTGGCCGCCGTCTCGTCGTCCAGCAGCGGGTACACCGCCTGCACTGAGGAGACCAGCCCCGCCCCCGCGGCGGCCCGGTCCACCAGGTCCTGGGTGAGCCCGAGGTCCTCGCCCGTGGTCCAGAAGCTCTCGATGTACGGCCGCATGGCCCGCAGGTAGCGGACCAGCAGCGGGTAGGCCCCCGGGTCCTGCGGATCGCAGTCGATGCCGCCCTTGGCGCCGCCGAGGGGGACGTAGCGGCCCTCGGGGTTGTAGTGCAGGGCCTCCTTCATGGTCATCCCGCGGGCAAGCCCGGTGACCTCCTCCAGGGTGCAGCCCGGCCGCATCCGCAGACCGCCGCTGGCCACGCCCCGCACCAACCGGTCGACGACCAGGAAGCCCTGGCGGCCGGTGACGTGGTCGGTCCAGACGAGAGACATCAGGGGAGCGGGCACCGGGGCTCCTCGCGAGCTGTGTGAAGAAAGGGTGTTACTGAACAGTGGGTCAGTATTGGGAGGCGGGTGGTGCGGTGTCAACGCCGACCGCCCGAGGGGCCGACCATAATGGAGGGCCTCGGCTATACCACTGGAGGTACCGTGACCGGTTCGAGTCCCCTGAGCTCCGGGCTCCGCGCGCTGCGGCCCGCCGCCTTCGGTGCGGACCCCGGCGGCGAGCGCCTGGCCCGCATCCAGGGCTCACCGCACTTCAAGGACGGTGTCTTCCAGAACCCCGGAGGGGTCGCGCGCACCCGGCCCTCGGGTTCGATGCTGGACTTCGCGAAGAAGTACTTCGAGAAGGAGCAGCGCGCCCGCCGTGCTCCCCGCGGCACCGTCCCCGTGCATCCCACCACTGTCGCCGACCTCGCCAGGCCCGCGGCGAGCGGCCTGCGGGCGACCTGGATGGGCCACTCCAGCGTCCTCGCCGAGATCGACGGGCACCGCGTCCTGTTCGACCCCGTCTGGGGCGAACGCTGCTCGCCGTTCCCGTTCGCCGGCCCCAAGCGGCTGCACCCGGTCCCGGTGCCGCTCGCCGCGCTCGGCCCGGTCGACGTGGTGGTCATCTCGCACGACCACTACGACCACCTCGATCTGCCGACCATCAGGGCGCTGGCCGGCACGGACACCCTGTTCGCCGTGCCGCTCGGCGTCGGGGCCCACCTGGAGCAGTGGGGAGTGGCGCCCGGCCGGGTGCGCGAGCTGGACTGGCACGAGGCGACCGAGGTCGGCGGCCTCACCCTGACGGCCACCCCCGCCCGCCACTTCTGCGGGCGGGGGCTGCGCAACACCCAGCACACCCTGTGGGCGTCCTGGGTCGTGGCGGGCGCGGAGCACCGGATCTACCACAGCGGTGACACCGGATACTTCGACGGTTTCAAGGACATCGGAGCCGACCACGGCCCGTTCGACCTGACGATGATCCAGATCGGCGCGTACAGCGAGCACTGGCCCGACATACACATGACACCCGAGGAGGGCATGCGCGCCCACCTCGACCTCCAGGGCGGCCGGCCGCACGGCGCGCTGCTGCCGATCCACTGGGGGACCTTCAGCCTGGCCCCGCACGCCTGGGCCGAGCCGGGGGAGTGGACCAAGGACGCGGGTGACGAGGCGGGCCAGGCGGTGGCGCTGCCGCGCCCAGGTGAGCCCTTCGAACCGTCCGGGAAGCTGCCCGCGGAGCCGTGGTGGCGCACGGTGTCGGCGCCGATCCCCCGGCCCTGGCGCCTCGCGGTACGGCCGGAGAACACACCGGGACGAGAGGACCTCGACCTCGCGGGCGAGGCGTGACGCGGGCCCGGTGGCGCGGGCCTGAGACGGAGCGTGGTGACGGGGCGCATGCGCGTGGGGCACTCGTCGTCCTCTCGAAGTGGGACGGCGGCAGGCGCGTGCTGGTGATTCCGCCGGAAACCGGTGCTGACGCCGCCGCGCAGCTGATGGCAGGCGACGGCATCGATGTCCCTGCCCGGGAGCAAGC
>NZ_JBEYFC010000150.1:0-18478 GCF_040634175.1 Streptomyces sp. NPDC007162 | reverse complement strand
GCTCCGCGGGCGCATCGTGATCGTCGATTTTTGGACTTTCTGCTGCGTGAACTGCCGCGCCCCCCAGGCTAGATCCTGGGGGGCGCGGCATCCATTCCGGGCCGGGTGGTCCGGTGGGGTCAGCTCTCGGGACGGTCCTCCGGCGCCTGCTCGGTCACCGGGGCGGACTCGGCCGCCGTGGACTTCACCGTGCTGATCGCCGGCGTCGAGCCGTTCGCCCCGTTGGTCAGTGCGAGCTCCTTGGGAGAGAGCACCGGCGGCCGGGTGGACGGCGTACGGCGGGAGGAACCGGTCCAGGCGGGCCGGGCCGGGCGCTTGACGATGGCGGAGAAGATCTCGGCGATCTCCTCCTTGCCCAGGGTCTCCTTCTCCAGGAGCTGGAGAACGAGGTTGTCGAGGACGTCGCGGTTCTCGACCAGGATCTCCCAGGCTTCGTTGTGCGCGTTCTCGATGAGCTTCTTCACTTCCTCGTCCACCAGGGCGGCGACCTCTTCCGAGTAGTCGCGCTGGTGGGACATCTCACGGCCGAGGAAGGGCTCGGTGTTGTCGCCGCCGAACTTGATCGCGCCGAGACGCTCGGTCATGCCGTACTGCGTGACCATCGCGCGAGCGGTGGACGTGGCCTTCTCGATGTCGTTCGCGGCGCCCGTGGTCGGGTCGTGGAAGACCAGTTCCTCGGCCGCGCGGCCGCCCAGCATGTACGCGAGCTGGTCGAGCATCTCGTTGCGCGTGGTCGAGTACTTGTCCTCGTCCGGCAGGACCATCGTGTAGCCGAGGGCGCGCCCGCGGGACAGGATGGTGATCTTGTGGACGGGGTCGGAGTTGGGGGAGGCCGCCGCGACCAGGGCGTGGCCGCCCTCGTGGTACGCGGTGATCTTCTTCTCCTTGTCCGACATGATCCGGGTCCGCTTCTGCGGGCCCGCGACCACCCGGTCGATCGCCTCGTCGAGCATCTGGTTGTCGATGAGCTTGCGGTCGCTGCGGGCCGTGAGCAGGGCCGCCTCGTTCAGCACGTTCGACAGGTCCGCGCCGGTGAAGCCCGGCGTACGGCGGGCGACCGCCGCGAGGTCGACGTCGGGCGCGACCGGCTTGCCCTTCTGGTGGACCTTGAGGATCTCCAGACGGCCCTGCAGGTCCGGCGGGTCGACCGCGATCTGGCGGTCGAAGCGGCCGGGGCGCAGCAGCGCCGGGTCGAGGATGTCGGGCCGGTTCGTCGCGGCGATGAGGATCACGCCGCCCTTGACGTCGAAGCCGTCCATCTCGACGAGCAGCTGGTTCAGGGTCTGCTCGCGCTCGTCGTGACCACCGCCGAGGCCGGCGCCGCGGTGGCGGCCGACCGCGTCGATCTCGTCGACGAAGACGATCGCCGGGGCGTTCGCCTTGGCCTGCTCGAAGAGGTCACGCACTCGGGAAGCACCGACACCGACGAACATCTCGACGAAGTCGGAACCGGAGATCGAGTAGAAGGGCACTCCGGCCTCGCCGGCGACGGCACGCGCGAGCAGCGTCTTGCCGGTGCCGGGGCGGCCGTAGAGCAGCACGCCCTTGGGGATCTTGGCGCCGACGGCCTGGAACTTGGCCGGCTCCTGGAGGAACTCCTTGATCTCGTGGAGTTCCTCGACGGCCTCGTCGCAGCCCGCGACGTCCGAGAAGGTCGTCTTCGGGGTGTCCTTGGTGATGAGCTTCGCCTTGGACTTGCCGAAGTTCATGACCCTGGAGCCGCCGCCCTGCATCTGGTTCATCAGGAACAGGAAGACGACCACGATGAGGACGAAGGGGAGCAGGGAGAGCAGGACACCCACGAAGGCGTTCTGCTTGGTCGGCGAGACGGTGTAACCGTCGGGGATCTGCTTGTCCTGGTACTTGGTCTGCAGCGTGTTGGCGATGGTCACGCCCTGGTCGCCGATGTAGCTCGCCTGGATCTTCGAGCTGCCGTCGACCTTCTCGCCGTTCTTGAGCGTGACCTTGACGGTCTGCTCGTCACCGGTGGTCAGCTTCGCCGATGCCACCCTGTTGTCGTTGATCGCCGCCACGACCTGGCCGGTGTCCACCGTCTTGTAGCCGCCGGACGAGCCGACGACCTGCATCAACACGACCACGGCAAGGACGGCCAGCACGATCCACATGACCGGCCCACGGAAGTATCGCTTCACGTCCATCCATACGGAGCGGTGTCGCCCCGTCCCTCCTGCCATAGTGAGTTTGATAAGACAGTTCTTCTGACGGTACCCCAGCATTGTGGCCCGAAGCCGCACGAAGCTGCTTCCGACGGCTGGTGAACCCGTCTCTGCATGCTCCAACGGCGCGAAACCCGCTGGGGTTCCCGATCGTCTTACGTAAGTGGACCCTCCGGCGTATCAGCCGGGGTTCAGCCGCCGTAGACGTGGGGCGCGAGCGTACCGACGAACGGGAGGTTGCGGTACTTCTCGGCGTAGTCGAGGCCGTAGCCGACGACGAACTCGTTGGGGATGTCGAAGCCGACCCACTCGACGTCGATGGCGACCTTGGCCGCGTCGGGCTTGCGCAGCAGGGTGCAGATCTTCAGGGTCTCGGGCTCGCGGGAGCCGAGGTTGTTGATCAGCCAGGAGAGGGTCAGTCCGGAGTCGATGATGTCCTCGACGATCAGGACGTGCCTGCCCTTGATGTCGGTGTCGAGGTCCTTGAGGATCCGCACCACGCCGGAGGACTGGGTGCCCGCGCCGTAGGAGGACACGGCCATCCAGTCCATGGTGACGGGGGTGGACAGCGCCCGGGCGAGGTCCGCCATGACCATCACGGCGCCCTTGAGGACGCCGACGATGAGCAGGTCCTTGCCCGCGTACTCCGCGTCGATCTTCGCGGCCAGCTCGGCCAGCTTCGCGTCGATCTCTTCTTTGGTGATGAGCACCTGCTGGAGGTCGGCACCCATGTCTTTCGCGTCCACCCGCATCACTTTCGGTCGGTCGTCCCACCGGCCTACCCGTCCCGTCGGAGGAGCACTCCGGGAGGTCGGGATTCAGCCTTGCCGAATCACCAGTCTGCCACCCTGCCGCTGGGCGACGACCTTGCCGGGGAGATTGATGGCCCCCTGGCCGCGCCAGCCGGTGATGAGGCGGTCGACTTCCTCGATGTGCCGGGCGAACAGGGAACCGGCCGGGGCGCCCGCCTCGATGGCCGCGCGGCGCAGGATCCGGCGGCGTACGGCGGGGGGCAGGGCGTAGAGCTTCGCGCACTCCAGCAGGCCCGTGGCGTCCCGTACGGAGGCCTCGGCCTGGCTGGCCCAGGTGTCGAGGGCGTCGGCGTCGTCACGGGAGAGCTGGGCGGTGCGGGCGAGGGCCTCGACGACGCCCTTGCCGAGCGCCTTCTCCAGGGCGGGAAGCCCCTCGTGGCGGAGCCGGGAGCGGGTGTACGCCGGGTCCGCGTTGTGAGGATCGTCCCAGACGGGCAGGGCCTGGACCATGCAGGCCTTGCGGGCGGTCTGCCGGTCCAGCTGGAGGAAGGGGCGCCGGTAACGGCCGCCGGCCCCCGAGACCGCGGCCATTCCGGACAGGGAGCGGATGCCCGAGCCGCGGGCGAGGCCCAGCAGGACGGTCTCGGCCTGGTCGTCCCTGGTGTGGCCGAGCAGGATCGCGGTGCCGCCGTGCCGTTCCAGGGCGGCGTCCAGGGCCGCGTAGCGGGCGTCGCGGGCGGCGGCCTCGGGTCCGCCGTCGCGGCCGACGGTCACGGTGAGGGACTCGACCGGGTCGAGGCCGAGCTCGCGCAGTCTCAGGACGACCTCCTCGGCTCGCAGGTCGGAGCCGGGCTGCAGCCCGTGGTCGACGGTGATGCCGCCCGCGCGGACGCCGAGCTTGGGGGCCTCGAAGGCGAGGGCGGAGGCGAGTGCCATGGAGTCGGCGCCGCCGGAGCACGCCACGAGGACGAGCGGGGAGGGGGGCCGCTCGTTCGGTGTCTGCTCCGGGATGTCGATGTCCCCGAAGGGGCGGGCGAGGCGCGCGGTGATGCGCCCGCCGGTGCGTTCGCCGGTGGTACGGCCGAGGCGGCTCTGGTCGGTGAGGATGTCGTGGAGGACGCGGCGGACCGCCAGGCGTATCGCCGCGACCGCAGGATGGGGACCCATGTCCGGTTCCCTTCATGAAGTTTTCGGGGGGTGAGCCCGAGATCGGTCACTCAGAGTGTGTAGATGGTGACAGAAACAGGCCGTTCCCCGAGCATCGCACGCCTACCCATCGCTCACGGTCCCTCGGACGGGTGATTGAAGGGGCGTTCGCCTGCCGGATCCGGCTCACCGGACACCCACCGGTTCACTGGTCGGGCTTGCGGTGCACCCGCGCGACCCAGTCCGCCGGTGTGGCGATCTCCGCCTTGGTCGGCAGGGTGTTCGGGGAGGTCCACACCCGGTTGAAGCCGTCCATGCCGACCTGGTCGACGACGGCCCGCACGAAGCGTTCGCCGTCCCGGTACTGACGGAGTTTGGCGTCCAGGCCGAGCAGCTTGCGCAGGGTCATGTCGAGCCGGGAGGCGCCCTTGGCGCGCCGCTGCTGGAACTTCTCGCGGATCTCCGCGACGGTCGGCACGACGGCCGGTCCGACGCCGTCCATGACGAAGTCGGCGTGCCCTTCGAGCAGGGACATGACGGCGGTGAGCCGGCCGAGGATCTCGCGCTGGGCCGGGGTCTGCACCAGTTCGACGAACGACCGGCCGCCGTCGTCCTCCTCGGCCTCGGGGCGGCCGCCGGCCAGCGACTGGGCGGCGTCCCGGACGCGTTCGAGGACGGTCATCGGGTCGACGTCGGTCTCCGACAGGAACGCCTGGATCTCGCCCTCCAGATGGGCGCGCAGCCAGGGCACGGCCGTGAACTGGGTGCGGTGGGTCTCCTCGTGCAGGCACACCCACAGGCGGAAGTCGTGGGGCTTCACGTCGAGTTCGCGCTCCACGTGGACGATGTTCGGGGCGACGAGCAGGAGCCGGCCGCCGCCGTTCTCGTCCGCCGGGAGGTCGCGGGAGGCCGGGGCGAAGGTCTCGTACTGGCCGAGGACCCGGGAGGACAGGAACGACAGCAGCATGCCGAGTTCCACGCCGGTGACCTTGCCGCCGACGGCGCCGAGGACCGCGCCGCCCGGGGTGCCGGAGCGCCGCTCCTGCATCTTGTCGAGCAGTGGTTTGAGCAGTTCGCGGAACCCGGCGACGTTCGCCTTGACCCAGCCGGGCCGGTCCACCACCAGAACGGGGGTGTCGTGGACGTCGTCGGTCCCCATACGAGTGAAGCCCCGGACGTGTTCCTCCGAGGCTTTCGCGTGTCGTCGCAGCTCCGCGACGATGGCCCGGGCCTCGTCGCGGCTCACCTCGGGCCCCGGCCGCACGAGCCGGGTCGCGGTCGCCACCGCGAGATTCCAGTCGACCATCCCAGAAGAAGCAGCGCCACCGATGCTCGTCATGCGTCAACCGTACGTTAGCGCTCCCCGTTGGGGCAGGCCGTGGGGCTGGTGGGGCCGGAGCCGCCTTCGCGGCAGGCCCTACAGGCCGGCCAGTGCGGTGGCCGTCCGGTCCAGCGCCTCCTGGGCCTCCTGCGGGTTCGTCGTGTCCGACGTCAGGAAGGCGAAGGCCAGCAGCCGCCCGTCCCGGTCGACGAGGGTGCCCGCCAGGGTGTTGACGCCGGTGAGGGTGCCGGTCTTGGCGCGTACGACGCCTGCCGCGCCGTCCGTGTAGCGGCTGGTCAGGGTGCCCGTGAAGTGGGCCACGGGCAGGCCGGTGAGGACCGGGCGCAGGCCCGGCTGGTCCGCGTCGGCGGCCTTGGCGAGCAGCGCGGTGAGGAGGCCGGCGGTCAGCCGGTCGTCCCGGTTCAGGCCGCTGCCGTCGTGGAAGGAGGCGCCGGTCATCGGCAGGCCCAGCCTGGTCAGCCGGGCGTCGATCGCGGCCGCTCCGCCGTCGAAGTCGGCCGGCCTGCCGCCGGCCAGTGCGGTCTGGCGGGCCAGTGCCTCGGCGATGTCGTTGTCGCTGTAGGTGAGCATGCGCTCGACGACCGAGGACAGCGGCGGCGAGGAGACGGTGGCGAGGGTGCCGGCCCGGCGGCTCGCCTTGGCCGTGCCGGGGGCCGAGGTCTTGATGCCGGCGTCCGCCAGGAACCCCGCGAACTTCTGTGCCGCGTCGGCCGCCGGGTCGGCCGCCCGGAGCGCGGGGCCGCTGGCGGAGCCGTCGGTGCGGGCCTCGTCGGCCATGAGCGGGCTCACGCGCGCGAGGTTCTCGTTGACGCCGATGGGGTGCAGGTCGGGGCCGGTGTAGAGCGAGGTGTCGTAGGAGAGCGTGATCTGTTCGATGCCCCGCGCGGTCAGGGATTTCGCCGTCTCGGTGGCGAGGGTGCGCAGGCTGGCCCAGCCGCCGGAGTCCCGGCGGGCGGTGAGGGTCGGATCGCCGCCGCCGATCAGGACGACCTGCCTGGTGCCGGGTTCGAGGACCGCGCGCGTGGTGAAGCGGTGGTCGGGGCCGAGGGCGGAGAGAGCGGCGACCGCGGTGGCGATCTTGGTGGTGGAGGCGGGGGTGAGGCCCGTGTCGGCGCCCTCTGCGTAGAGGCGTTTCCCGGTGGCCACGTCGAGGACGACGGCGGTGCGGGTGCTGCCGAGCTCCGGGGCGTCCAGGAGGGGCCCCAGGACGTCCGTGAGGGCCCCTGGGGAGATCCCGGCGGGGTTCTGGGTGGAGTCCGCGGTGGGCGCCGACTTCACGGTGTCGGTGCCGCCGCCCAGGCCGGTGAGGACCGGACCGGCGCTCGGGGCGGCACCGGGGTCCGAGGCGGCGGTGCCGGATCCGGTGCCGTGATCTGCGCCACCCGGCCGCTGCAGGGCGGCCGCCCGGTCCCGCTCGGCCGTACGCTGACCGTTGGCGTCCCAGGGGCCCGCCGCGGTCGCCACACCGGCGGCCAGCGCGAGCCCGGCCGTGGTGGCGCCCGCGGTGTACTGCCAGGTCCTGAGGGTCCGAGGACGAGGGGGGCGGACCAGACCGGCCGGCCGGGGTCCGGTCGCGCGCGTGAGCCGGGCGAGCTGTGGTCCCACGGCCTGCCTCAAGCGTGTGACCTGCGGCTTCGTGGCGGCCGTCCAGCGTTGCAGACCCGGTCGCACAGCGGCCGCGATCTTCCGCACCCGCGGTTTCGCGGCCTGCCAAGACCTCAGCTCTGGCACGACCACCAGCCCCTTTCGCGATCACACACCAGCGTGAGGGACACTTAACCACCAGAACTATGTGTTGATCATGGAGGAGCCACCGGTGGAGTTCGACGTCACGATCGAGATCCCGAAGGGTTCGCGGAACAAGTACGAGGTGGACCACGAGACCGGTCGGATCCGCCTGGACCGTCGTCTCTTCACCTCGACCGCCTACCCGACCGACTACGGCTTCGTCGAGAACACCCTCGGCGAGGACGGCGACCCGCTGGACGCGCTGGTCATCCTGGACGAGCCCACCTTCCCGGGCTGCCTCATCAAGTGCCGCGCGATCGGCATGTTCCGGATGACGGACGAGGCCGGCGGCGACGACAAGCTGCTGTGCGTCCCGGCCACCGACCCGCGGGTGGAGCACCTGCGCGACATCCACCACGTGTCGGAGTTCGACCGCCTGGAGATCCAGCACTTCTTCGAGGTCTACAAGGACCTGGAGCCCGGCAAGTCCGTCGAGGGCGCCAACTGGGTGGGCCGCACCGACGCCGAGGTCGAGATCGAGCGGTCGTACAAGCGCTTCAAGGAGCAGGGCGGTCACTGAGACTCCCCCGCACCCTTCGGACGGCGGGCCGCACACGCGCGTGTGCGGCCCGTTTTTCGTGCCTCCTGGGGGCAGTGCGCATACTGAGGCGTAGGTAGAGACGTCGTTCAGGGAGCAATACGGCAGTGACGGAGGCGGAGGACCGCAAGCCCAGGTCGGACGAGGCGCGGTACGACCCGGAGATCACGTCGGAGTTCGCCGTTCCGGCGGGCATCGCGGTCCCCGAGGCCGGCACCGAGCCGGAGTCGACGTCCGAGTTCGCGGTGCCGGACGGCTTCCGGGCGCCGCAGGCGGCGGCCGGTGAGCCGGAGGGCTCGGCGTTCAGCGTGCCGAGCACCTACAGCGCCTACGACGCCCCGGTCGCCTTCACCCCCGCCTCCGGTTTTCCCGCCGTCAGCCTGGTGAAGGACGCGCCCTGGCAGGACCGGATGCGCACGATGCTGCGCATGCCGGTGGCCGAGCGGCCGGCGCCGGAGCCGGTGCAGAAGGCCGAGGACGGCGGCCCCGCCGTCCCCCGCGTGCTCGACCTGACGCTGCGTATCGGGGAGCTGCTGCTGGCGGGCGGTGAGGGCGCGGAGGACGTGGAGGCCGCGATGTTCGCGGTCTGCCGCTCCTACGGCCTCGACCGGTGCGAGCCGAACGTGACGTTCACCCTGCTGGCGATCTCCTACCAGCCCTCGCTCGTCGACGACCCGGTGACCGCCTCCCGGACGGTACGGCGGCGCGGGACGGACTACACGCGCCTCGCGGCCGTCTTCCGGCTCGTGGACGACCTCACCGACCCCGAGACCCATGTGTCCCTGGAGGAGGCCTACCGGCGGCTCGCGGAGATCCGCCGCAACCGGCACCCGTACCCCGGCTGGGCGCTGACCGGCGCGAGCGGGCTGCTCGCCGGGGCCGCCTCCGTGCTGGTCGGCGGTGACCTCCTGGTGTTCGTGGCCGCCGCGGTGGGCGCGATGCTCGGCGACCGGCTGGCGTGGCTGTGCGCCGGGCGGGGGCTGCCGGAGTTCTACCAGTTCATGATCGCGGCGATGCCGCCGGCCGCGATCGGGATCGCGTTCTCGCTCGCCCACGTGGACGTCGCGGCGTCCGCGGTGGTCACCGGTGGGCTGTTCGCGCTGCTGCCCGGACGGGCACTGGTCGCGGGCGTCCAGGACGGGCTGACCGGCTTCTACATCACCGCCTCCGCGCGGCTGCTGGAGGTCATGTACTTCTTCGTCGGCATCGTCACCGGGGTGCTGACGGTCCTGTACTTCGGTGTGAAGCTGGGCGGCCGGCTCGATCCCGACGTGGCGCTGATCGGCTCCAATCGGCCGTACCTGCAGATCGCCGCGTCCATGGTGCTGTCGCTGACCTTCGCCGTCCTGCTCCAGCAGGAACGGTCCACCGTGCTGGTGGTGACCCTCAACGGCGGCGTGGCCTGGTCGGTCTACGGCGCGATGCACTACACCGGGAAGATCTCGCCGGTCGCCTCCACGGCCGTCGCGGCGGGTGTCGTGGGGCTGTTCGGGCAGTTGCTGTCCCGGTACCGGTTCGCGTCCGCGCTGCCGTACACGACGGCGGCCATCGGGCCGCTGCTGCCGGGGTCGGCCACGTACTTCGGGCTGCTGTCGATGGCCCAGAACCACGTCGACAAGGGGCTGGTGTCGCTGGCCAAGGCGGCGTCGCTCGCCATGGCCATCGCCATCGGGGTCAATCTTGGGTCGGAGATCTCGCGGCTGGGGCTGCGGCTGGGGTTCGCGGGGAAGCGGCGGGCCGCCAAGCGGACCAGGGGGTTCTGAGCGCCGCGCCGTTGCGGCCGGGCGCTTCGGCTCACGGGGCTCGGTACTGCTGTTCCTCGTTGTACGGGTACTGCTGCTCGTTGTAGTAGCCGTTCTGGTCGTAGTACTGCTGCTGCCCGTACTGCTGCTGGTCGTACTGCTGCTGGTCGTACTGAGGCTGCTGCTGCTGCGGCGGCTGGCCGTACTGCTGCTGCTCGTACGCCGGCTCGATCCTGCGCAGGCGGGTCGTCGCGTCGTCCGTCATCGGGGCCGCGGGGTACTGCTGGAAGGGCTGGAACTGCTGCTCCGGCGGGGCCGCCGCGGCGGCTGCGGCCTCCTTCTTCGCCTTCGAGCGGGCCCGCAGGAACTCGATGGCGATCGGGACCACCGAGACGAGGACGATCAGGATCAGGATCGCCTCGATGTTGTTCTTGACGACGTCGATCTTGCCGAGCCAGGAGCCGAGCAGGGTGACACCGGCGCCCCACAGGACGCCGCCGATGACGTTGAACGTCAGGAACGAGCGGTACGCCATGCCGCTGACGCCCGCGATGATCGGCGTGAACGTCCGGATCACCGGCACGAAGCGGGCCAGGATCAGGGACTTCGGGCCGTGCTTCTCGAAGAACTCGTGCGCCTTCGCGACGTTCTCCTGCTTGAAGAGGCGGGAGTCCGGGCGGTTGAAGAGCGACGGGCCGACCTTCTTGCCGAACATGTAGCCCGCCTGGTCACCGAGGACGGCGGCCAGGCAGATCAGGGCGATGGCGCCCCACAGCGGGAAGTCCAGCTGGTGCGAGGTGATCAGCAGACCGCAGGTGAACAGCAGCGAGTCGCCCGGCAGGAAGAAGCCGATCAGCAGCCCGGACTCCGCGAAGACCACCAGGAGCAGACCCCAGATGCCGAACGAGTCGAGCAGCTTGTTCGGATCCAGCCAGCTCGGGCCGAGGGCGAGCGTCATCACGGTTCCGGGCTCCTGGGGGGTGAGGGCACGTCGAGATCCTTGTGCGGGCGCACAAACCTATCAACGTAATGTGTCCGCCCCAGGTTCCACCGGTGGCTCCGGGATGCATTGTGCGGCAACCAGGAGGGAGCTGTGGGCCGCCGCCGGCGGCCCCCGGGATCACGCCGTGTGCCGGTCCGCGTTCGCCTCGATCGCCTCCTTGAGGTGTTCGGCCAGGCCCGGGGCCATCGAGTCGTAGAACGCCTTGAAGCGCTCGTCGGAGACGTACATCCCGGCCAGGCAGCGGTGCATGTCGTACGGGCAGTCGTAGAACCACTGCGAGATGTGCAGGCGGTGTTCCTCGGCCATGTCCATGGCCCGCTCGCCGGCCGCCGGCTCGGCCGCGGTCACCAGGGCGGCGTAACGCCCGCTCCAGTCGTCGACCTCGGCCTTCATCCGCTGCCAGTCGGCCTTGGTGTAGCGGGCCGCGCGGCGCTGCGACTCGGCGTAGGCCTCGGTGCCGCCCCAGCGCTGTTCGGCCTCCTCGGCGTACTGCTCGGGGTCCTTGTCGCCGAAGACCTCGAAGCGTTCCCCGGGGGTGAGGTTGATGCCCATTCTGCGTGCCTCCATGGCGTGTTCCACGGCCTCGGCCATCTTCCGCAGCTTCTCGATCCGGGCGGTCAGCAGGTCGTGCTGGCGGCGCAGCTGCGCGCGCGGGTCCGCGTCCGGGTCGTCGAGCAGGGCCGCGACCTCGTCGAGCGGGAAGCCGAGCTCCCGGTAGAACAGGATCCGCTGGAGCCGGTCGAGGTCGGCGTCGCCGTAGCGCCGGTGTCCGGCGGGGCTGCGTTCGCCCGGGACCAGCAGGCCGATCTCGTCGTAGTGGTGCAGGGTGCGCACGGTGACGCCGGTGAACCCGGCGACCTGTCCGACGGAGTAGCTCACTTCCGCTCCTTTCCGTGCTCCACCCTGGATCCTCACGCCACGTGAGGTGCAAGCCCGATGACGTTCCGGATGTTGTGTCTGGTTTGCCCGCTTATGGTGGGCGCGTGGTCCAGGACACCGCGCGGCAGGCGCTCCCCATCCCGCCCTCGGCCCCTGCGCGCGCCCTGCTGCCGCTGATCCTGCCGTCGCTCGCCGTCGGTGTCGGGAGCAGCCTGCTGTTCCTGCTGGTGAGCTCGCTGGCCGACCGGCTGCAGCACGTGCTGTGGACCAGCCTGCCGGACGCGCTCGGTGTCGGACCGTACTCGGTGCCGTGGGTGCTGGTGATGCTGACGGCCACCGGGATCGCGGTGGGGCTGGTGGTGTGGAAGGTGCCCGGACACGCGGGACCCGATCCGGCGACCCTGGGCCTGGAGGCGGTGGCGCTGCCGCCCGTCGTGCTGCCGGGGCTGGCGCTGGCGACCGCGCTGATGCTGGCGGGCGGGCCGAGTCTCGGTCCGGAGAACCCGCTCATCGCCGTCAACGTCGGGGTCGCGCTGTGGCTGGGGCGGCTCGCGATGCCCCGGCTGCCGGGTTCGCTGTGGCCCGCGCTGGCCGAGGCGGCGACCCTCGGCGCGCTGTTCGGCACGCCGGTGGCGGCGGCCCTGGTGATCTCCGAGGCGCTGGCCGGGAAGCCGCTGAAGGGCGCGCTGTGGGACAACCTCTTCGGGCCGCTGATGGCCGCGGCGGCGGGCGCGATGACGACCGACCTGCTGGCCCGTCCGACCCTGGACCTCGGGCTGCCCGCGCTCGGCAGGACGCGCTGGCCCGATCTGCTGGCGGCCCTGGTGATCGCCCCCGCGGCCGCGCTGCTCGGCATGTGCGCCGTGCGCGCCTTCCCGTACGTCCACGGCGCCTTCCGGCGCCTCGGGCACCCCATGGTGGCGCTTCCGGTCGGCGGGCTCGTGCTGGGCCTGCTGGGGGCGCTGGGCGGGTCTCTGACGCTCTTCAAGGGGCTGGACCAGGTCGCGGTGCTGGCGAAGGACCCGGAGGGCTGGTCGGCGGGAGAGTTCGCCGCCATGACGGTCGTCAAGCTGGCCGCGCTGACCGTGGCGGCCTCCTGCGGTTTCCGCGGTGGCCGGATCTTTCCGTCGGTGTTCATCGGCTCGGCCTTCGGGCTGTGCGCCCACGCCCTGGTGCCGGCCGTCCAGCCGTCGGTGGGCGTGGCGGCGGGTGTCCTGGGCATGTTGTTGGCGATCACCCGGCAGGGTTGGGTGAGTCTGTTCACGGCCGCGGTACTCGTGGCCTCGCCGAGCATCATCGTGCTGCTGTGCATCGCGTCGCTGCCCGCGTGGCTGCTGGTGACCGGGCGGCCGAGAATGCAGTTGCGGGCGGACGGCACGGCCCTGCGCTGACCCCGCGAAGCGAACCCATGTGAACTCTCCCAGGAGGCACTGCTCATGCCGCTCCACAAAGGCCCCGAGAAGCACCAAGAGCGAGCGATGTCCGTCAACCCGTTCTTCGGGGAGGCGAATCCGGTCGGCGGCATGACCGAGGCCCCGCCCACCCACCGGCTGCCGGACGCCCCGCTGCCGCCGAACACGGCGTACCAGCTGGTGCACGACGAGCTGATGCTGGACGGCAACGCCCGGCTGAATCTGGCCACTTTCGTCACCACCTGGATGGAACCCCAGGCCGGCGTCCTGATGCAGGAGTGCCGGGACAAGAACATGATCGACAAGGACGAGTACCCGCGCACCGCCGAGCTGGAGCGGCGCTGTGTGGCGATGCTCGCCGACCTGTGGAACGCGCCGGACCCGTCGGCCGCCGTCGGCTGTTCGACGACCGGTTCCAGCGAGGCCTGCATGCTGGCCGGGATGGCGCTCAAGCGCCGCTGGACGCAGCGCAACGCCGACCGCTACCCGGGCGGCGCCCGACCGAACCTGATCATGGGCATCAACGTCCAGGTCTGCTGGGAGAAGTTCTGCAACTTCTGGGAGGTGGAACCCCGGTTCGTGCCCATGGAGGGCGACCGCTACCACCTGGACCCGCAGGCCGCCGCCGACCTCTGCGACGAGAACACCATCGGGGTCGTCGCCGTCCTCGGCTCCACCTTCGACGGTTCGTACGAGCCGGTCGCCGACCTCTGCGCGGCCCTGGACGCCCTCCAGGAGCGCACCGGGTTCGACGTCCCGGTCCATGTGGACGGCGCGTCCGGCGCGATGATCGCGCCCTTCCTAGACGAGGACCTGGTGTGGGACTTCCGGCTCCCGCGGGTGGCGTCGATCAACACCTCGGGGCACAAGTACGGCCTGGTCTACCCGGGCGTCGGCTGGGCGCTGTGGCGGGACAAGGAGGCGCTGCCCGAGGAGCTCGTCTTCCGCGTCAACTACCTGGGCGGCGACATGCCCACCTTCGCCCTCAACTTCTCCCGGCCCGGCGCCCAGGTGGTGGCGCAGTACTACACGTTCCTGCGGCTCGGCCGGGACGGCTACCGCGCGGTGCAGCAGACCTCCCGGGACGTGGCCACCGGGCTCGCCCGGCGGATCGGGGAGCTCGGTGACTTCCGGCTGCTGACCAAGGGCGACGAGCTGCCCGTGTTCGCCTTCACCACCGCCGACCACGTGACGGCGTACGACGTCTTCGACGTGTCCCGGCGGATGCGCGAGGGCGGCTGGCTGGTGCCGGCCTACTCCTTCCCGGCGAACCGGGAGGACCTGTCCGTGCTGCGGGTGGTGTGCCGCAACGGCTTCTCGAAGGACCTGGCCGACCTGTTCATCGAGGACCTGACCCGGCTGCTGCCGGAACTGCGCCGCCAGCCGCATCCGTCGACCAGGGACAAGGACGCGGCCACCAGCTTCCACCACTAGTGCTACGAGCCCTGTTCCTGTTCCAGGGCCACCAGTTCGAAGGCCGTCTTCCCGTCCAGGGACTCGCGGATGATGTCCGCGTGGCCCGCGTGGCGGGCGGTCTCGCGGATCAGGTGGAGGCAGACCCAGCGCATGGAGACACTGCCCTTCGGGAACCAGGGGGCCTCGGGGAGCGGGAAGGTGTCGTCGAGGCTGGGGACCGAGCGGATGAACTTCTCGGTCTCGGCGGCGACCTGCTCCCAGTGGGCGAGTTGGGAGGCCACCGTCTCGTCGCCGACCAGTTGGAAGGTCTCGTGCCAGTTGGACTGGTCGCGCTCGATCGCCGGCGGCTCCTGCCGGGCGCGCGCGATCCAGCTCTGCTCGACCTCGGCGACGTGCTTGAGCAGGCCGGACAGGGACAGCGCACTGGCGCTGGGCTTGCTCGCCGCCTGCTCGTCCGTGAGTCCGAGCAGCGCCCGGCGGATGCCGCCGCGCTGCTCCTCGATGAAGGAGAGCAGTGCTCCGCGCTCGTCGCCCTGTGCTTCCGCGGGAACGTGGGTGACCATGGCCGGCCGCCTTTCCTCGGTGGTGTTTGCCCGACACGACCGAAGCTACGGGCCCGTTAGGACAGATACCGTCCTAACGGGACGTGATGGCCGGGATTCACCGATCCCGGCGGGATTCGCCGGCTAGAACGGGAAGCCGCTGCGGCCGTGCTGCACCGAGATCCACTTCAGGGTGGTGAAGGCCTCCAGGGTCGTCTCGCCGTTGAGGCGGCCGATGCCGGAGCTCTTCTCGCCGCCGAAGGGGACCAGCGGCTCGTCGTGCACGGTGCCGTCGTTGACGTGGAACATCCCGGTGTCGATCTTCTTGGCGAAGGCCACGCCCCGCTCGACGTCCCCGGTGTGCACGGCCCCGCTGAGGCCGTAGGGGGTGTCGTTGACGAGTCGTACGGCCTCCTCCTCGCCGTCGAAGGGGATGAGGAAGGCGACCGGGCCGAAGACCTCCTGGCGCAGCAGCGCGGAGTCGGTGGGCACGTCGGTGAGGACCGAGGGCTCGACCAGGTTGTCGGTGGTCGTGCCGTGCACCAGGGCCGTTGCGCCCTCCGCGATGGCCTGCTCGACGATGGCCGAGATCGACTCCGCCTGCTGGGAGTTGATCACGGGGCCGATGACGGTGCCCGGGTCGCGCGGGTCGCCGGACCTGAGGGACTTCACCTTGGCGACGAACTTCTCGGTGAACGTGTCCGCGATCGAGCGGTCGACCAGCACGCGGTTGGCGGCCATGCAGACCTGGCCCTGGTGGACGTACCGGCTGAAGACCGCCGCGTCGACCGCGTAGTCCACGTCGGCGTCGTCGAGGACCACGATGGCGCTGTTGCCGCCCAGTTCGAGCACCGAGCGCTTGAAGAGCGAGGCGCAGACGGTGGCCACGTGGCGGCCGACCTTGTCGGAGCCGGTGAACGAGATGACCTTGGGGATCGGGTGCTCGATGAAGGCGTCGCCGATCTCGGCGATGTCGGTGACGACGACATTGAGCAGTCCGCCCGGCAGGCCGGCGTCCTCGAAGATCTTCGCGACCAGGGTGCCGCCGACGATCGGGGTGTTCTGGTGCGGCTTGAGCACCACGCCGTTGCCCAGCGCGAGCGCCGGCGCGACCGACTTGAGGGCCAGCAGGAAGGGGAAGTTGAAGGGGCTGATCACGCCCACGACACCGACCGGTTCGCGGTAGAGGCGGTTCTCCTTGCCGTCCACCGGGGAGGGCAGGATCTTGCCCTCGGGACGCAGCGCCAGGTGGACCGACTCGCGCAGGAACTCCTTGGCGAGGTGGAGTTCGAAGCCGGCCTTCAGGTGCGTGCCGCCGAGCTCGGCGATGATCGCCTCGGTGATCTCGCCCTCGCGCTCCTCGACGAGGCGCAGCGCCTTCTCGAAGACCACGCGGCGGGCGTAGGGGTTGACGGCGGCCCACTGCTTCTGGGCACGCGCGGCGGCCTGGTAGGCCTGATCCACCTCGTCGACGGCGGCTATCGTGATCGAGGCGAGCTTCTCACCGTCGTACGGGTTGAAGTCGATGATGTCCCAGGAACCGGTCCCCGGGCGCCACTCACCGTCGATGTACTGCTGTGCGAGGTCGGTGAAGTACGACGACATGTGATCCCCAAATCACTAGCAGACGCATGAGCGACAGCACGGCCTGATCACGCGTCATCGTAACTGCGTGACACGCCAGTTGGGGATGGAGAGCGAACTTCTGGGGAGAGCCCTAGGAGAGCTGGAGGAGGCCCCGCAGGAGGTCCCGGCTCTCGTCCGGACCCGGGCTGTCCTGCTGGAGCTCCTTCAGGGCCAGCTCGTACTGGGCGACGTCCTCGCGCTTGTCGAGGTACAGGGCGCTGGTGAGCTGCTCCAGGTAGACCACGTCGGACAGGTCCGACTCGGGGAAGCTCAGGATGGTGAAGGGGCCACCCTCACCGGAGTGCCCGCCGAAGCTGAACGGCATGATCTGGAGCCGTACGTTGGGATGTTCGGAGATCTCGACCAGGTGCTGGAGCTGGCCGCGCATCACCTCGCGGCTGCCGTAGGGCCGGCGCAGGGCGGCCTCGTCGAGGACGATGTGGACGTCGGGGGCGTTCTCGGCCACCAGGTACTTCTGCCGCTCCAGGCGCAGGGTGACCCGCCGTTCGACGTCCGCCTCGCTGGCGCCCTTCATACCGCGCCGCACCACCGCGCGCGCGTAGTCCTCCGTCTGCAGCAGACCGTGGACGAACTGCACCTCGTACGCGCGGATCAGGTGCGCGGCGCCCTCCAGGCCGACATAGGTGGGGAACCAGGTCGGCAGGACGTCGGAGTAACTGTGCCACCAGCCCGCCACGTTGGCCTCCCGGGCGAGGGAGACGAGCTGCTCGCGCTCGGCCTCGTCCGTGATGCCGTACAGCGTCAGCAGGTCTTCCACGTCCCTGGTCTTGAAGCTCACCCGGCCCAGCTCCATACGGCTGATCTTCGACTCGGAGGCGCGGATCGAGTACCCCGCGGCCTCCCGTGTGATCCCCCGGGCCTCGCGCAGCCGCCTGAGTTGCGAGCCGAGCAGCATTCGCCGCACCACCGATCCGGGCTCTCCCGCGCTCACGTTCGCCAGCCTCCCCAACCGTCCTCAGGGCCCGCAGTCTGCCACTAAAACACTCCGAGCAGTACTCGTCCGGTTACGGAAACGGAAAGAACCAAAGTCTAAGCACAGGAACTGGCAAGCAGGTAGTGAGCCATCGGCGCCAAGTTGGCGGAAAAAATGGCCAAGAAGCGGTACGGGAGGGTCCAATTCGGTCTCGTGCACGTGCATCTGCCCTTGCATCTGCTGTACGCATCCGAAACCATGGTCCCGCGCCACCGCTGCATCGCAACGACCGCGAACACCCGGGAGTGCCTCGCATGGGGACGAATGGATCGACCATGCTCAAGCCGTTACGGCAGGGCCTTCCGCCGCTTGATCCCGCGGCCGTGTCCGACGCTGCCTCCTGCGCCCTGCCCGCACGTTACGAAGCGGTGCGCGAAGCCCGGTCGTTCACCCGAAGAACCCTCGGCCAGTGGGATGTCGGCGACCGCTTCGACGACGTCTGCCTCGTCGTGTCGGAGCTCGTCACCAACGCGCTGCGGCACGCGGTTCCCGCCGAGAGCGAGCGTACCGTCGCGCCGCAGGCACCGGCGGTGCGGCTGCACCTGATGCGGTGGACCGAGCGGCTGGTGTGCGCGGTGCGCGACCCCAGTCACGCGACCCCGGCCCCCGGCGACTCCGACGACTTCGCCGCCGAGTCGGGCCGCGGACTGTTCCTGGTCGACTCGTTCAGCGACAGCTGGGGCTGGCATCCGCTGGCCGGCACCCTGAACGGCAAGGTCGTGTGGGCGCTGTTCCGGCTGCCGGTGGCAGAGTAGCGAAACCCGGCACCTTCCGACGCCGGGTTTCTACGCGCGTTGCCTTACGTTCTGCGACCCATGCCCGGGTCGGCCCCGGACAGGACCGCGGTCAGCTCACGATCAGGTGGTCGAACTCGCCGTCCTTGACACCGAGGAGCATCGCCTCGATCTCGGCGCGCGTGTAGACGAGGGCCGGGCCGTCCGGGAAGCGCGAGTTGCGGACCGCGACGTCACCGCCCGGCAGCCGGGCGAACTCGACGCAGGACCCCTGCGAGTTGCTGTGCCTGCTCTTCTGCCAGGCCACTCCGTCCAGCTGCGTCGCAGCCATGCCGTTGTACACGTCAAACCCCTCGTACACGCCGTCAACGTCGAGGTCCACAGGTC
>NZ_JBEYFC010000149.1:0-18573 GCF_040634175.1 Streptomyces sp. NPDC007162 | reverse complement strand
GTCCGGGGGCGCGGTGCGTGTCTTACGGAGTGGTGACCTCCGGGCGTGGACCCGTGGCCCGGGAGCCGGACGGACCTAGCGTGGCCGTATGCGTGTACTGGTCACCGGCGGTGCCGGGTTCATCGGGTCCCATGTGGTCGAGGCGCTGGAGGCGCGCGGGCACGAGGCGGTCGTGTTCGACGTGCGGGACGGTCCCGGCGCCGACGTCCGCGACCCGACGGCGGTCGGACGGGCGCTGGCGGGCGTGGACGCCGTCTGCCACCAGGCCGCCATGGTCGGTCTCGGGGCCGGCTTCGGGGACGCCGCGGAGTACGTGTCCCGCAACGACCTGGGTACGGCGGTGCTGCTCGCCGCGATGGCCGACGCGGGCGTACGGCACCTGGTGCTGGCCGGGTCGATGGTCGTGTACGGGGAGGGCCGGTACGAGTGTCCGGGGCACGGCGTCGTACGGCCCGGCCCGCGCGCCGTCGCCGATCTGGACGCCGGCCGGTTCGAGCCCACCTGCCCGGTGTGCGGCGCCGACCTGGCCCCCGGACAGGTCGCCGAGGACGCCCCGGTCGATCCGCGCAACGTGTACGCCACGACCAAACTGGCCCAGGAGCATCTGGCCGCCGCCTGGGCCCGCGCGACGGGCGGCGCGGCGGTGTCGCTGCGCTACCACAACGTGTACGGCCCCCGGATGCCCCGGGACACCCCCTACGCGGGCGTGGCCTCCTTCTTCCGGTCGGCGCTCGCCCGCGGCGAGGCACCCCGGGTGTACGAGGACGGACAGCAGCGCCGGGACTTCGTGCACGTCCGGGACGTGGCCGCCGCCAATGCGACGGCCCTCGAGGCCCGGTCGGCGACGGGCGCGCTGACCGTGTACAACACCGGCAGCGGGGAGCCGCACACCGTCGGGGAGATGGCCCGTGCGCTGGCCGAGGCCCATGGCGGGCCGATGCCGGTGGTCACCGGCGAGTACCGGCTCGGCGACGTACGGCACATCACGGCCGACTCGGCGCGGCTGCGCGCCGAGCTGGGCTGGAAGCCGGAGATCGGGTTCGCGGACGGTATGGCGGAGTTCGCGCGGGCCGGGATGCGGGACGCGTAGGTCCCGGAAGGACCGGTGGTGCTGCCCGCGATCAGGAAGCGGTGGTGGGCAGCACCACCTCGAAGCGGCAGCCGCCGGGGATGTTGTGCACGGTGGCCCGGCCCTGGTGGGCCTCCACGATCCCGCGGACGATGGCGAGACCGAGGCCCGCGCCCGCCGGGGGCGTACGCGCGTGGCTGCCGCGCCAGCCGGTGTCGAAGACGCGGGGCAGGTCGTCCTCGGGGATGCCGCCGCAGCCGTCGGTGACGGACAGGACGACACCGTCGGGACCACGTTCGGCGGCGACCGCGACCGTGCCGTCCGGGGGTGTCCGGCGGATCGCGTTCACCAGCAGGTTGCCCAGCACCCGGCTCATCTCCTTGCCGTCCACCTCGACCGGCACCGGTTCCACCCGGTCGCCGACCAGCCGTACGCCGTGCTCACGGGCGAGCGGGTCGGCACCCGCGAGGGCGTCGCCGACGAGGTCGTACAGCGACATCCGGCTCGGGCTGAGCGAGAGCGTGCCGGCGTGGATGCGGGAGAGTTCGAAGAGGTCGCCGACCATGTCGTTGAGGCGTTCCACCTCGGTGCGGATCTGCTTGAGGTAGCGGTCCGGCTCGGCGGCGACGCCGTCCTCCAGCGCCTCGGACATGGCGCGCAGTCCGGCGAGCGGGGTGCGCAGGTCGTGCGAGATCCAGGCGACCAGTTCCCGGCGCGAGGTCTCCAACGCGCGTTCGCGCTCCCGGGACTCGGCGAGCTTCGCGCTGGTGGCCGCCAGCTCGCGGCTCACCGCGGCGAGTTCGGCGGTGGCCGGGACCTCGGGTGCGGCGAAGTCGCCGTGTTCGCCGAACGAGCGGGCCGCGAGGGCGAGTTCACGGCTGCGTGCGACGACCCAGCGGCCCAGGACCAGCGCCGTCGCCAGCGACACGGCGGCCGCCATGGCGACGACCGTCGTCACCACCGACAGGTCGTGCGAGGAGAGGAACATCGCCCAGGCGACGGCCAGGGTCCCGGCGAGCATCGCGACCACGCCGACGGCGGCGACCACCGCGAGGGACGCGGTGAGCGAGCGGCGGCGCAGCAGGCGCAACGCCGCCGCGCCGAGCAGCCCGGTGACGGCGGCGCCCGCGAAGGCGTACAGGGCGATGAGGAGGGTGTCGCGCATCTCAGGCTCCGTCCTGCGTTCCGCCCGGTTCGAAGCGGTAGCCGACGCCCCACACCGTCCGGATCAGGCGCGGCCGGGCCGGATCGTCCTCCACCTTGGCGCGCAGCCGCCGGACGTGGACGGTGACCGTGGACAGGTCGCCGAAGTCCCAGCCCCACACCGCCTGCATCAGGTCCTCCCTGCCGTACGCCCGCCCCGGGTGCCGCAGGAAGAACGCGAGGAGATCGAACTCGCGGAGGGTGAGGGCGAGTTCGGTGCCGTTCTTGGTGGCGCGGCGGGCGCCGGTGTCGAGGGCGAGCCCGGCGGCGGTCAGGACGTGCGCGGCGGACGAGGGGTGGCTGCGGCGCAGTACCGACTCCACCCGCAGCACCAGTTCGCGGGGGCTGAAGGGCTTGGTGACGTAGTCGTCGGCGCCGACCTCCAGGCCCATGATGCGGTCGTCCTCGTCGCCACGCGCGGTGAGCATGATGACCGGGACGGGGGCCCGGCCGCGCAGCCGCCGGCAGACCTCCAGGCCGTCCATGCCGGGCAGCATCAGGTCGAGCACCACCAGGTCGGGCCAGTGGGCGGCGGCCCGGGTCAGGGCGGTGGGGCCGTCGCCCGCGCGGTCCACGAGGTGGCCGGCGCGGTCGAGGTATCCGGCGACGACCTCGGCGACGGTGGGATCGTCGTCGACCACCAGGATCCGGGCGGCCCCGGCGGTGGGCCCGGCCTCGGTGAGCTCGTACGGCTGCTGCATGCCTCCACCCTCGCACCGGCCGGGCGCGGGTGTCGCGCCCGGCGACGGCGACGGGCACGACGTCCGCGATCCGTAAGGAATTCCGGGCGCCGGGCGCGCGGCTTCGACGTCCGCGTTTCGTAAGGGTCCTGAGTCCGGTATGTCCGGTTCGTGTTCGTAGGGTGACACCGTGACCACCTCACCCACCTCATCGTCGACGGACGTGGACGTCGTACTCCCCTGTCTGAACGAGGCCGGGGCGCTGCCCTGGGTGCTCGGCCGGATCCCCCCGGGCTGGCGGGCCCTCGTGGTGGACAACGGTTCCACCGACGGCTCGGCGGACATCGCCCGGGCGCTCGGTGCGACCGTCGTGCGCGAGGCGCGGCGCGGCTTCGGCGCGGCGTGCCATGCGGGGCTGACCGCGGCGAGCGCCGACATCGTCTGCTTCTGCGACTGCGACGCGTCCCTTGACCCCGGGCTCCTCGTGCCGTTCGTGCGGGAAGTCGTCGAAGGGCGGGCCGACTTGGTGCTCGGCCGACGGCGTCCGCAGGGGCGGGGGGCCTGGCCGGCGCATGCCCGCGCGGGCAACCTGGCGCTGGCGCGGATGCTGCGGCGCCGCACCGGACTGCGACTGCACGACCTGGGGCCGCTGCGGGCGGCGCGGCGGGAGCAACTGCTCGCCCTGTCCCTCGACGACCGGCGCAGCGGTTACCCGTTGCAGATGGTGGTGCGGGCCGCCGACGCGGGCTGGCGTGTCACCGAGCACGACGTGGCGTACCTGCCGCGCACCGGCAGGTCCAAGGTGACCGGGACCTGGCGCGGCACGTGGCAGGCGGTCCGGGACATGAGCCGGGTGCTGAACGAACCGCCTCGGGCGCGGGTCGAGGGCGGCTGACCGCGTCCGCCCGGCGGAGCCGCACGTCGATGCGGCCCGCGCCCCGCCGGGGCCCTTCCCCGGCCACCTCGTCCAGCCCACCGAGCCGCACCCAGGGAACTCCCATGACCACCCTCCTCGTCATCGCCAAGGAACCCTGCCCCGGCAGGGTCAAGACACGGCTCACCCCGCCCTTCTCGCCCGAGCAGGCAGCCGCCCTCGCCGAGGCGTCACTCGCCGACACGCTGCACGCCGTCGCCGGGACCCCCGCCACCCGCAGGGTGCTCGCCCTCGACGGCGCCCCGGGCCCCTGGCTGCCGCCCGGCTTCGATGTCGTGCCGCAGTGCGCGGGCGGTCTCGACGCACGTCTCGCCGACGCCTTCGCCCACTGCGCCGGCCCCACCCTGCTCATCGGCATGGACACCCCGCAGGTCACCCCGGCCCTGCTCAGCGTGGACTTCACGGACCGCGACGCGTACTTCGGCCCCGCCGAGGACGGCGGGTTCTGGGCGCTGGGGCTGGCCGATCCGGACCCCGGGCTGCTGCTCGGGGTACCGATGTCCACCCCGCGGACGGGTGCCGTCCAGCGGCGGCGGCTCGTCGCCGCGGGGCTGCGCGTGCGGGACCTGCCGCGGCTGCGGGACGTGGACACCGCCGCGGACGCCGCGGCCGTCGCGGCCCTCGTCCCGCACAGCCGGTTCGCCGCCCGGCTGGCCCGGTGCACGGCACACAGCGGCACGGGCCGCCGGTGACCACCTCGCCGTCCGTCGCCTGGACCGGCGCCGATCCCTACGCGGCCGCCCTGCGCGCCGGGCACGGCCCGTTGTACCTGCGCCGTACCGACGGCGCGCTGCTGCCCCTGGAGGTCGAGCGCTGGTGCGCACGGGCCGACCCGGTGGACCGTGCGGTACTGGACCGCTGCGAGGGCGCCGTCCTGGACGTCGGCTGCGGCCCCGGACGGCTCGTCGCCGAACTCGCCGCCCGGGGGCGTACCGTCCTCGGTGTCGACGTCAGCACGGCCGCCGTCGACCACACCGTGCACCTCGGCGGCCAGGCGCTGCGCCGCTCGGTCTTCCAGCCGCTGCCCGGCGAGGGCCGCTGGGGCACCGTGCTGCTCATGGACGGAAACGTCGGGATCGGCGGCGACCCCGCCCTGCTCCTGGGCCGCGTCGGTCAACTCCTGGCGCCTGGTGGTCTGTTGATCGCCGAGACCATGTCTGTGGACGTCGACGAGCGCGCCCGCGTCCATCTCACCGACGCCCGGGGAGCCGTCGGGGAACCCTTCCTCTGGGCACGGCTCGGCACCCCGGCCCTGCTGCGGTACGCCCGGGGCTGGGCGCCGGCCGGTCAGTGGGCGGCCGGCGGGCGTCGCTTCGTCTGCCTGCGCAGCCGCAGCACCAGGAGCAGCGCCGAGCCGCCGAAGAGCACGGCGGTGATCAGCAGCCAGCGGGCCAGGAAGCCGTCCGGGGACAGGCCGGTGGCCGACCGGTAGCGCCCGGCCACCGTCCCGCTGATCAGCGGGAACCACACCAGCAGGAGCAGCCCCGAGAGCGCGGCGGGGACCCGGACGTACATCGTCCGCTCCCGCTGACCCGCGGTGCCCAGCCCCCGTACCACCGCCCGGTCGGCCAGCGTGTAGAGCGGCAGCAGCACCAGGTCGTGCAGCAGGGCCGCCCCCACGATCCACAGCGCCACCCCGAACCAGTCCCCGGCCAGCAGCCGTACGCCGGCATAGGCGGCGAGCGCGAACGAGCAGACCAGCAGGAGGAGCTGGAAGGGGCTGCCGAGGACGGGGCGGGGGCGCATCACAGCTCTCCGAAGGTCAGCCGGGCCACCCACTTGGTGTTGAGCACGCCGGGAGCGGCGGGCACGATCACCCGGGCCGGGTAGCCGTGGTCGGGGGACAGGTCCTCGCCGTTGACCCGCAGGGCGAGCAGGGAGCGCGGGTCGGCGACCTGGTTGGCGCGCAGCGCCCCGCGGCGGAAGGCGCCGTGCAGCTGGAGGGACTCGACGAGGACGTCCGGTGGGTCGCCGTCGTGGCCGACGAGGGCGGCGAGGTCACGCAGCCGCACCCCGCGCCACCACTGGTCGGCGGTCGACCAGCCCTCCACGCAGGCGATGGGCAGCGCGGCGCTGTGCTGGGGAAGCCGGAGGAGTTCGGCGCGGCTGAGACGGACCGTCCGCCCGCCCCGTCCCGTGACGACGAGCCGCCAGGTCTCCTCCGCGGTCTGTCTCGGGTCGATACCGGCGTACCCGGCCGTCTTGTTGATCTGGAAGCCGTTCGGGCCGCCCCCGGGGTCGGCCCAGCCGTGCGGGGCGAGCAGGGCCGTGCGCCGCAGCGCGCCCCCGATGCTCTGCCCGGCCGTCGTGACGAGCAGGAGCAGCGACCCGCCCCCGACGAACCACAACGCACCACGCCGGTCCACGGTCGGCGGATCCGGCAGGGGTGACGTCAACTCACCCTGGTCGCCGTGCCGCTCGCGGACCGCCCGGAGCGCTTTCGGGGTCTTCAGCGCCGCGTGGGTCAGGAACGCGGCGAAGAACACCCAGGCGCCGTAGAAGTGCAGGGGGTAGAAGGAGCCGGGGAAGACGTAGTCGAGCTGGACGTTGAGGACACCGGTGACGAACTCGAACAGGCCGCCGCCGACGAGCAGCAGCAGCGAGAGGCGCTCCAGGGCGTGGGCGAGGGAGCGGGCCGGGGGCAGCGCGAACAGCTTCGGCACCACGGACCACAGCTTTGCGAGCAGGACCGGGATCAACGTGACCCCGAGGGTAACGTGCAGGCCCTGGGTGAGCCGGTACAGCCAGGACGGGTTCGTCGGCCAGGAGAACAGGTAGAAGCCGAGGAGTCCCTTGTCCGGGGTCTGGTCGTTCACCGGGGCCAGGTCGGGGTTGTACGCGGCGTACGACACCAGCCCGGTCAGGAACAGCACGGTGACACCGACGAGCAGCACCAGACCGAGCACAGAGGTGAACCAGGTGCCGCGCAGCGGGCTGCGCCAGAAGCCGGGCGCGGTGGGGAGCCGTGGATCGTCGTCTCGCATGCTCCGACCGTAGGCCGGGACAACGCCCGGAACGGGTAGCCGACCCATGACGAAAGTCTGACGTCGGCCCACTGATCCACGGCGTGGCGCGGCCCTGGCCCTAGCGTTCCGGTGTGACCCGCACCTCCCTCCGCAGCCGGTACGCCGATGCGGCCGCCGTCCTCGCCGCCGCCCTGCTCGTGCTCACCGCCGCCCTGGTCGGCCGACACATCCAGGACACCTACCGCACCCTGTTCGTGCACTGGCCGCCGCTGTTCGCCGACTGGGACCCGCACCTGGGCCCGGGCACCCCGGCCGCCGTGCTCGTCGGGGCCGCGGTGGTGGCGTACGGGCCGGCCCTCGCCGTACGGCTGCCGTGGCGCGGGCTGCTCGGCGCGGCCTGGGGCTGCTCGCTGGCCTGGACGTGGTCGCTGGCGCTGGTCGACGGCTGGCAGCGGGGCGTGGCGGGCCGGCTCACCAGGCCGAACGAGTACCTCACCGCCGTCGGGCGCTTCCACGACATCCCCGCGGCCCTGCGGGGCTTCACCCACCACATCGTCGACGGCACCGCGGCGCCCTGGCCCGTTCATGTCGCCGGGCACCCCCCGGCGGCGACCCTCACGTTCGTCCTGCTGGACCGGGCCGGGCTGCACGGCGGCGGCTGGGCGGGGGCCTGGTGCGTCACCGTCGGCTCCACGGCCTGCGTCGCCGTTCTGGTCGCGGTGCGGGCGCTCACGGAGGAACGGCTCGCCCGGCGGGCCGCGCCCTTCCTGGTGGCGGCCCCGGCCGCGGTGTGGGTGGGCGTCTCGGCGGACGGCTACTTCGCGGCGGTCGCCGCCTGGGCGGTCGCGCTCCTCGCGCTCGCGGTGACCGGGCGGTCCCTGGCGTGGGCGGCGGCCGCGGGCCTGCTGTACGGCCTGACCTGCTACCTGTCGTACGGTCTGGCGCTCTTCGCACTGCTCCTCGCGGCGGTGCTGCTGCTCGGCCGGCGGGGGGTGCGGGCGCGGCCGGTCCTCGCGGCGCTGCTGGTGGCGGGGGCGGCCGTGGTCCCGTTCGTGTTCACGCTCGCCGGGTTCGACTGGTGGCAGGGGTACCGGCTGCTCGTCACCCGCTACTACCAGGGCATCGGCGGGATCCGGCCGTACGGCTACTGGGTGTGGGCCAACCTGGCCTGCACGGTGCTGATCACCGGTCCGGCGACGGTGGCGGGGCTGCGCCGGGCCGGTGCCGTCCTGGTCCGGCGCCGTACCCCGCCCGGCCCTGAGCTCCGCCTCGCCGTTCTCGTGGGTGTGGCCCTGCTCGCGCTGCTGATCGCGGACCTGTCCGGGATGAGCAAGGCGGAGACGGAGCGGATCTGGCTGCCGTTCGCGGTGTGGCTGCCGGCCGCCGGTGCGTTCCTGCCCCGGCAGCGGGGCTGGCTCCTGGCACAGACGGTGCTCGCACTGCTGCTGAACCACCTGCTGCTCACCGGCTGGTGAACAGCAGGCCCTGTCTTTTAAAGCGGGGGCAACGCCCGGGAAACAGCGCACCGCGACCCTTCCGTGCTAACGACCGGGGACGAGGAAGGGCAGAGTCGTGACGGAGATCGTCGGCAAGGAGACGCCGCCCGCCGCTGTGGAGGGCCGGACGGACGGCCAACGGACGGACGGCAGACGGACGTACGGCGCCTGGGCGAAGAACGACACGCTGGAGGACTACTCGCTGCGCTACGCGCCGAAGTCCTTCCGTCGCTGGACCCCTTACGTGGTGGCCACCACCGCGCTGGGCGGCATCGCCTATCTCGCGGACTTCGCGATCGGCGGCTCGATCGCCGTGTCCAACGGCTTCTCCAGCGCGATGGTCGCGATCCTGACGGCCGCGGTGGTCATCTTCCTGACCGGTGTGCCGATCTCCTACTACTCGGCGAAGTACTCCATCGACATGGACCTGTTGACCCGGGGCGCGGGCTTCGGCTACCTCGGATCGACGCTCACGTCGGTCATCTACGCCAGCTTCACCTTCATCTTCTTCGCCCTCGAAGGCTCGATCATGGCGCAGGCCCTGGAACTGGGCCTGCACATCCCGCTGGCGGTGGGGTACCTGATCTGCTCGCTCATCATCCTGCCGCTGGTCGTCTACGGCATGACCGCGCTGTCGAAGATGCAGGTGTGGACCCAGCCGGTGTGGCTGGTGCTGATGGTCGCGCCGTTCGTGTCCATCGCGGTCCAGGAGCCGGGGAAGTTCTCGCAGTTCACGCACTTCGCGGGCGACTCCCCCACCGGGTCGGGCATCAGCGCGCTCGGGGTGGGCGCGGGCGCCGGGGTGGCGCTGTCGCTGATCGCGCAGATCGGTGAGCAGGTGGACTATCTGCGGTTCATGCCGGACAGGACGCCGGAGAACGGGAAGAAGTGGTGGGCGGCGGTGCTCTCCGCCGGTCCCGGCTGGGTGGTGCTCGGCGCGGCGAAGCAGATCGGCGGGGCGTTCCTCGCCTTCTACATCGCGGGCAGCGTGGGCCTGGCCAAGGCGAACGAGCCGATCCAGCAGTACGTGCACGGCTTCGGGACGTTCGCGGCGCCGATCGCGCTGGGCCTCGCCACCTTCTTCGTGATCCTGTCCCAGGTGAAGATCAACTCGACGAACGCGTACTCCGGTTCGCTGTCCTGGTCGAACTTCTTCTCCCGGCTGACGCACCGTCACCCGGGCCGGGTGGTCTACATCTTCCTCAACGTGGGCATCGCGCTGGCCCTGATGGAGGGCGGCGTCTTCGGCTTCCTGAACACCGTGCTCGGCTTCTACTCCAACGTGGCGATCGCCTGGATCGGCGCGGTCGTGGCCGACCTGGTCATCAACAAGCCGCTGGGGCTGAGCCCGTCGTACATCGAGTTCAAGCGGGCCCACCTGCACCACTTCAACCCGGTCGGCTTCGGCTCGATGCTGATCGCGTCGGCGGTCTCGATCGCCGCGTACTTCGACGCCTTCGGCGCGTATGCCAAGGCGTACTCGCCGTTCGTCGCGCTGTTCCTCGCGATGGTGCTCTCGCCGCTGTTCGCGGTGCTGACCAGGGGGAAGTACTACATCGCCCGCGTCGACGACCTCGCCGAGCCGCTGCTCGGCGCCGACGGGCTGCCGTCGGCGGCCGTGCTGACCTGCACGGTGTGCGCGACCGGGTTCGAGCGGCCGGACGTGGCCGGCTGCCCGTTCCACTCGGGGCCGATCTGCTCGCTGTGCTGCAGCCTGGAGAAGGACTGCCACGACTCCTGCAAGACCGGCCCGGTCGCCCTCGGCATCCCCGCGGTACGCCCCGCGGACTGACGGGTGCCGTCGCCCACCGCGCCGGCGGGGGTCATGGCCGGTCGGCCTCCCGCGCGGGCCGCGGGCGGCCCGGCTCCTCCGGTGCGGGGGCGCCGCCGCCCTGCCCCTCTGCGCACGCTTCGTCCGCCTGGGCGCGCTGCTCGGCGAGGAGCGGGAAGGAGAGGTGGGCGAGGTCGCCCGGCGGGGGCGCGGTCAGCGACCACAGGGGGGCGGGGGTGCCGTCGGCGACCGCTGCGGGCGCGTCGGTGAGGTTCATGCGTTCGCGCAGCCGGCCGTAGAAGTCCATGGGCGCCAGCCGGACCACCCGCAGCCGCTTCGGGGCGGCGTACACGCCGATCCAGTCACCCGGCTCCACGACGCCCCGCACCTGGCCGTCGACGCTGACCGCGGCCGGCCCCGAGCGTTCCAGGACGCGCAGGCCGACCGCCTCGTCGGGGGCGGTGACGACGGAGCGGTCGAACGTCATGTGCGGGGCGACCGGGGTGAAGACGAGCGCCTCCGCGCGGGGCGAGACGACGGGGCCGCCGGCGGCGAAGCTGTAGGCGGTCGAACCCGTGGAGGTCGCCACCAGCAGCGCGTCGGCGGAGTACGAGGCGAGCAGGCGTCCGGAGATGTACACGCCCACCGACACCTGGCGGTCCCGGGACAGTTTCTCCAGGACGACGTCGTTGACGGCGGTGATGCGCAGCGGGACGCCCCAGTCGGGGTCCTGTTCGCAGTCGGTGCGCACCTGGGGCGGCGGCAGCAGCGGTCCCCGGCCGTACTGCATCAGGTCCCCCATGTGGGCGGGCACCTCCAGCCTGCGGGAGGAGCGCATGGTGAGCAGCAGCCGGCTGTCGACGTCGAACCGGTCCTCGTGCACCGCGTCCAGCGCCTCGGTGACGGAGCGGACCGGCACGTCGGTCAGGAAGCCGACCCGGCCCAGGTCGACGCCGAGGACCAGCGCGTCGTTGCGGGCGGCGAGCCGGGCGCCGCGCAGGAAGGTGCCGTCGCCGCCGAGGGTGACGATCAGATCGGGGTCGCCGGCGGCCGCGACCTCCTCGCCGGAGCTGTGCCGTCCGCCGTCGTGCCACACGTCGATGTCGGTGCACCGCACGCCGCGCTCCGCGGCCCACGCCCGTACCGCACGGGCCGCGTCCGCCGCCTCCGCACGGCCCCCGTGCACCACCAGTCCGAGCCCGTTCACCGTCATCTCCGCCTCCAGGAACGCCGTGGTCGCCGCTGCTCCCACGCTGTCACGCCGGATGCGGATCTGTCGGGCGGAGCGGGATCACGGACCGGGATCACAGACCGAGGGAGACGGCCAGCCGGGTCAGCTCGGCGGTGGTGCTGATGTCGAGCTTGGCGCGGATCCGGCGGAGGTACGCGTCGACCGTGTGCCGGGACAGGCCCATCTGCCGGGCCGCCTGGAGGTAGGTGCGGCCCGCGGCGATGTGCCGGAGCGTCTCGCGTTCACGCGGGGCCAGCGCGACGGCGGCGGTCTCGGTGTGCTCGGTGACGGCGACGCTCATGAGGAGATCCTTCACATAACCGATAAGTACGTTTTGTCCGCTTAGAAAATCCTCACAAGCCGACGTCATGGCGGTGTCCGCCGACCGTCACAGGCGTGTCACAGGCACCCGGTGAGCGGTGGCGGAACGGCAGCGGATTGGTGCTCCGTGCCGACCGGGATCATCCTGGGGAGGAGAAGCGGCCGTGCAGGTTCCGCGAAGGATGAGCGGCGATGGAACGACCTCCCACCTCTCCCAGCAGTCCGGCGGGGACCCACGCCGTACCCCAGGGGGGCCGCACCGCCGCGGTCACGGTCGACGAGCGGGGTGTCGTGACCGGCTGGAGCGACGGTGCCGGGCTGCTGCTGGGCTATCCGCCCGCCGAGATCCTGGGCCACAAGGCAACCGAACTGCTCGCCGAACCGGACGGGGACACCTGGCGGGAGGCCGCCGCGGGGCCGCGCTGGAGCGGCACCGCGGCCCTGCGCCACCACGACGGGCACCGGCTGGACCACGACGTACTGGTCCACCGCAGGCCCGTCGGCGACCCGCTGGGCGGCACGGAGTGGCTGGTGGTCTCCGCCGTCACCGGGCTGCCGCCGACCACCGGCCAGGAACTGGGCGAATGGGCCTTCCACCAGTCCCCGTGCGTCGCCGCCGTCTTCGACGCGGGGCTGCGGCTGGTACGGGCCAGCGCGGGGATGCAGCGGGCACTGTCCCTGGCCGAGGGGACGATGCGCGGGCTGCGGCTGACGGACATCGCACCGTACGAGGGCAGCGCCGAGGCCGAGGCCGGGATGCGGCGGATCCTCGACGACGGCGCCCCGCAGGACGTCCAGCTGCACCTGGACCCGGCCGATCCGGCGCGTGACTGGCACGCCCGGATCGTGCCGCTGACGGACCCGGGCGGGCGGGTGCGGGCGGTGGCCCTGACGGCCCACTCCGACCCGTCGGAGCAGCTGGTGCGGCAGCGGATGCTGCTGCTGAGCGACGCCGGAACGCGCATCGGTACCACCTCCGACGTGCAGTGCACCGCCCGGGAGCTGGCCGACGTCGCCGTGCCCGCCTTCGCCGACGTGTGCGCCGTCGACCTGCTGGACACTCCGCCGCGCTCGACCGGACTCGCCCACCGGCCCCCCGGCCGGGACGGCACGCCCCCGTCCGGCGGCGGCCCGACGCTGCGCCGGGCCGCCGTCCGCTCGACGCCCGACGCGCCACCGCCGCCGCACCCCTCGGGCGACGTGCTGCACTGCCCGCCCTGGTCACCCTCGGGCCGGTGCCTGGCCGACGGGCGGGGCGCGGTGTACACGGGGGACGACGAGGTGGTGGGCCGCTGGGCGCAGGAGGACCCGCAGGCCGCCGCGTGGATCCGGGAGAGCGGGGCACACTCGCTCCTCGCGGTGCCGCTCACCGCGGCCGGTGTCACGTTCGGCGTGGCGCTGTTCGGCCGGAACCGGTGGACCGAGCCGTTCGACGCCGACGACCTGTGGCTCGCCGAGCAGCTGGCGGCCCGGGCGGCCACCAGCATCCACGGCACCGCACGCACCGAACGGCAGCACACCACCACGATGACCCTGCAGCGCAGTCTGCTCCCGCACACGCTGCCCGAGCAGTCGGCCCTGGACATCGCCACCCGCTATCTGCCCTCGGTCAGCGAGGCCGGGGTCGGCGGCGACTGGTTCGACGTCATCCCGCTGTCCGGCACCAGGGTCGCGCTGGTCGTCGGCGACGTCGTCGGCCACGGCATCCGGGCCGCCGCCACCATGGGCCGGGTGCGTACGGCGGTCCGCACACTGGCCGACGTCGACCTGCCGCCCGACGAACTGCTCAGTCACCTCGACGACCTGGTCGTCCACCTGTCCGCGGAGGAGGCCGACAGTGACGGCGAGGAGGCCGCCGGCGGCGTGGGCACGACCTGTCTGTACGGCGTGTACGACCCGGTCACCCGGCGCCTGGACGTCGCCCGGGCCGGCCATCCGCCGCCCGCCGTGGTCACCGAGGGCACCGTGACCTTCCTCGACGTCCCCGCCGGTCCCCCGCTGGGCCTCGGCGGGCTGCCCTTCGAGTCGTTCGAGACGGAGCTGCCCGAGGGCAGTGTGATCGCCCTCTACACCAACGGTCTGCTGGAGCCCCGCGACCACGACATCGACGACTCCCTGGACAGGATGTTCGCCGCGCTCGCCCGCCCCGCGCAGAGCCTGGACACCGTCTGCGACCGGGTCCTGACGTCCATGCTCACGCACCGCCCCGACGACGACATCGCCCTGCTCGTCGCCCGCACCCGTGCCCTGCACGCGGACCGGGTCGCCACCTGGCAGCTGCCCTTCGACCTCGCCGCGGTCGCCGAGGCCCGCAGGCGGGCCACCGACCAGCTGGTCGCCTGGCGGCTGGAGGACGCCGCGTTCATCACCGAACTCATCGTCAGCGAAATGGTCACCAACGCGTTCCGGTACGGCCGGCCGCCCGTCCGGCTCCGGCTCATCCACGACGACCACGCCCTCACCTGCGAGGTCTTCGACTCCAGCAGTACGGCACCGCACATGCGGCGGGCCCACACCTACGACGAGGGCGGCCGCGGACTGCTGCTCGTCGGCCAGCTGACCCAGCGCTGGGGCACCCGACACGCCGGCACCGGCAAGACGGTCTGGGCCGAACAGTTCCTGACGGAGGACTGAGAGGCCCGGGGCAGGGGCGGCTCCCGCCGGGGGCAAGGGGGCTAGCCGACGGGGCGGGGGGTGAGGACCGGGTGGGCCCAGGACGGTGGGGCCGGGGGGCCGGTGGGGGGCCGGCCGATCGTGGGGGACGTGTCGGCGGAGCGGTCCGCCGGGCCCGGTCGGACCGGCCCGGCGCCGTACGCGGCGAACCGCAGCGCGCCGATGAACTCCAGGCAGGAGCCGTAGCGGTCCTCGGGGGTCTTGGCCAGCGCCTTGGCGAACACGTCGTCGAACTCCGCCGGCAGCCCCGACCGCACCTCGCTCAGCGCGGGCGGGAGGTCGTACTGGTGCGCCCACAGCAGCGCGATGTCCTCGTCCCGTACGAACGGCGGCCCGCCGGCCAGCATCTCGAAGACCACGCAGGCCAGACTGTAGAGATCGCACCGCCCGTCCACGGGGCGGCCCGAGATCTGTTCCGGCGCCACGTAGTCCAGCGTCCCGACGAACTCGCCGACCGTCGTGAACCCCGTCAGGGACAGCGACTTCTTGGTCAACCCGAAGTCGGTGAGGTACACGTGCTCGGGGTGGTCGCTGTCGGTGCCCTGCGCCACCAGGACGTTGCCCGGCTTCACGTCCCGGTGGACCAGGTCGTGCCGGTGGGCCGCGTCCAGCGCCGAGGCCACCTGGCCGGCGATGCGCAGGGTCGCGGCCACCGGCAGCACACCCTCCCGGTCCAGCAGCGCGCGCAGATCCGGGCCGGACACGTACCGCATGGCGATGTACAGCACGCCGTCCGTCTCACCGGCCTCGAAGATCGGCACGATGTGCGGGTGGTCGAGGGCGGCCGCCACCCGGGACTCGTGCGTGAAACGCCGGCGGAAGGTGTCGTTGCGGGCCATCTCCGGGGCGAGCAGCTTCAGCGCGACGGTGCGGTCCAGACGCAGATCCCTGGCGCGGTAGACGACGGCCATGCCGCCGCGGCCGATCTCGCCCTGGACCTCGTATCCCGCGATGCGCGCCGCCATCACACATCACCCCGTACACATCACCCCGTGACGTCCGGAACCTGCCCACATCGTATCCAGCGGCGGGCCGCGGCGCCCGCGCTGAACCGTCCTCCCGTCAGGCGCCGCGCAGGGCGTTCAGCACGTCGGCGTCCGTCAGCTGCCCGAAGTCGTCGTACCACTGGCCCACCGAGCTGAACACGGCCGGCCGGAACGGGCAGACGACGAGGTCGGCCTCGGCGGCGAGCGCGTCGAGGGAGTCGGGCGCGCCGACGGGTACGGCCAGCACGGTCCGGGCGGGCCCCTGGCCGCGTACGTGGCGCAGGGCGGCGCGGGCGGTGGAACCGGTGGCGAGGCCGTCGTCCACGACGATCACGGTACGGCCGCGCAGTGCGGGCGGCGGGCGGCCCTGCCGGTACCGGCGCTCGCGGCGGCGCAGCTCCTGCCGTTCCCGCTCCACCACGGGGGCCAGCGCTTGCGCGCTCAGGCCCAGCCGGGCCAGGGTCGCCCGGTCGAGGAGCGGCGGGTCGTCCCCGGTGATCGCGCCGACGCCGAACTCCTCGTGGTGCGGGGCACCGATCTTGCGTACGACGAGCACGTCCAGCGGCGCCGACAGCTCCCGCGCGACCTCCACGGCGACGGCGGCGCCGCCCCGGGGCAGGGCCAGCACGATCGGCTCCGGCAGGGCGCCCTCGTCCCGCAACTCCCGCAACGCGGCGGCGAGTTCCCGTCCTGCCCGGGTGCGGTCCCGGTAGTGCATGGGGTGTCCTCCGGGGGTTGAGGTCGGCCCCCTCCGTCCATGGTCACACCCCGGAGCCGGGGACGAGTCCCCCTGCCCGCCGGGGCGGGACGATTCTGCAGCTCATGTGAACACTCGGTGTGCGGCCCCTTCACGGTCGCCTGTTCCCTACGATCGTGCCGTGGTCAATTTCCTCCTCCAGCGGACGGCTCCGCTGCCGATCGACGAGGCGTGGCGCCGGCTCACCGAGTGGTCCCGGCACGCCGACGCGGTCCCGCTGACCCGGGTCACCGTGCTCACCGATCCCCCTACCCACGAGGGCACCGTCCTCGTGGCCCGCTCGGGCCTCGGGCCGCTGTCGTTCGACGATCCGATGGAGGTGACCGTCTGGGAGCCGCCGCGGGACGGCGGCTCCGGCCGGTGCCGGCTGGTCAAACAGGGCCGGGTCGTGCAGGGCTGGGCCGAGTTGGAGGTGCACCCCGGCCCCGGCGGGCGTACCCGGGTGGTCTGGAACGAGGAGTTGCGCGTCCGTGGCCTGCCGTCGGCCCTCGACCCGCTGGTGCGCCGTACGTCCCGCGCGGTGTTCGGCCGGACGCTGAACACGCTGCTGCGCACCCCGTAGCCGAAGCCCCGCGGGCCGGACCGTCCCGGCCGCGGCGCCGCACGGGCGCCGGCCGATGCCGCGCGGTCGTCGCCCACTTGGCAGATCCCCGCCGCACGAGGACAGTGGCTCTCCGGTGGCGAACGGTCACCGTGGGTCGACGCGGCCGGGAGGCTCGGAGGTGGCGCTCTTCTCGCCCGGGGAGGTCAAGCTGATACGGGAGGCCGGGCACCCGCGCGGCTGGGTGCGCGGCGAGGTGCTGATGCGGGAGGGCGACCCGGCCGACTCCGTCGTCCTGCTCACCGGCGGCCTGGTGAAGGCGACCGTCGACTCGGCGAACGGGTACACCAGTCTGCTCGCCCTGCGCGGCTCGGGTGAACTCCTCGGCGAGCTCGCCTGTATCGACGGCCGGCCACGGGGCGCCACGGTCACCGCGATGCGCCGCTCGACGGGTGTGGTGGTCGCCGGGGACGCCTTCCTGCGGCTCCTGGAGCGGGACGCGGCGCTGTGCCTCGCGGTGCTGCGCAGCGTGGTGGGCCGGTTGCGGGACTCCGACGGGCTGCGCGCCGATCAGGGTGCCCGTACCACCCGGGCCCGGGTCGCGGGGCTGCTGGTGAAACTCGCCGTCCAGTACGGCTCGGCCGCCTCGGAGGCGCTGCCGGGTGCCGTCGCCGTCCAGGTCAACCAGCGGGAACTGGCCTCCGCCACGGGGGCTTCCCGGGAGTCCGTGGTGCGCTGTCTGCGGGCGATGCAGCAGGAGGGCCTGGTGGCGACCGGCCGGGGGCGGACGGTCGTACTCGACCTGGCGGGGTTACGGCGCTGGGCCGAGGAGTGAGCGCCCGTCCGCGCCGGGAACCGCTTGCACGGACCGCCCGCCGGGCCCGCTTGCACCGCGGGCGCATGGGAACGGAACTCCCCCTGCCGAATGCGTCATTTGACGCTGTACGACGGCCGCGAAGGCGCTTCCATCGTCCCCTGGCGCCCGGACCGGTTCGGCTGATCGGGGGAAACGGACCGGGCGCCGCCGGGGGGGGAGCCCACCAGGTGGCCGGGCAGGGGGAGAGCTAGGCCACCGAACCGATCCGCCGCGCGGGGGACGGCGTCGAGGTCGCGTCGTGGTGGATCGGGGTGTGGGCGCCGGTCAGGGGGATGCCGGTGCCGCCCCGGCGAGCGGCGACGATCTCGGCGGCGATGGACAGGGCGGTCTCCTCGGGGGTGCGGGCGCCGAGGTCGAGGCCGATGGGGGACCTGAGGCGGGCCAGCTCCAGTTCGGTGACGCCGACCTCGCGCAGCCGGGCGTTGCGGTCCAGGTGGGTGCGGCGGGAGCCCATCGCGCCGACGTAGGCCACCGGGAGGCGGAGGGCGAGCCGGAGCAGCGGGACGTCGAACTTGGCGTCGTGGGTGAGGACGCACAGGACGGTACGGCCGTCGACGCGGGTCCGCTCCAGGTACGTGTGGGGCCACTCGACGACGATCTCGTCGGCGTCCGGGAAGCGGGCCTTCGTGGCGAACACGGGGCGCGCGTCGCACACCGTGACGTGGTGGCCGAGGAACTTGCCGACGCGCACCAGCGCCGAGGCGAAGTCGATCGCCCCGAAGACGATCATCCGGGGCGGCGGGACGGACGACTCCACCAGCACCGTGAGCGGCGCTCCGCAGCGTGAGCCCTGCTCTCCGATCTCCAGGGTGCCGGTGCGGCCGGCGTCCAGGAAGGCACCGGCCTCGGCGGCCACCGTGCGGTCCAGTTCCGGGTGGGCGCCGAAGCCGCCCTGCCAGGAGCCGTCGGCCCGCACCAGGAGGGCGCGGCCCGGCAGCTCGGGCGGCCCGGTGACGATCCGCGCGACCGCCGCCGCGTCCCCGCGGGCGGCGGCGGCCAGCGCGGCGGCGACCACCGGCCGGACGGGATCGTCCGCCCGGACCGGGGTGACGAGGATGTCGATGACTC
>NZ_JBEYFC010000148.1:0-18614 GCF_040634175.1 Streptomyces sp. NPDC007162 | reverse complement strand
CGCGCCGGGCGCGTGACCGGGGGTGTACAGGGCGGTCGGGGAAGTTGCGGTACAGGGTGGCGTTGCCGGAGCAGGTGTGCCAGGCTGCTGGCAAGAGAGAACGTTCTCTCTATTTCAACATCGCTGGAGAACCCATGACATCCACCGCTACCGCCGAGCCCATCGGCGCCACGCCCGCCTTGCGGCGGCTGTACGTCGTCCGCTTCGTCTTCGCCACTGCGTGGGCCGGCCTCCTGTGGGCTCACGGCTCTGAGCTCACCGTCGCGGCCAGGCTGCTGCTGTTCGTCTATCCCGCCTTCGACGTGGCCGCGGCCGTCGTCGACGCCAGGTCGGCGCGTGCCGCCGGGCCGGTCAAGGGTCTGTACGCCAACATGGCGGCCAGCGTGCTTGCCGCCGTCGCCATCGCGGTCGCCGGTGCCACGGGTGTCGCCGACGTGCTGCGCGTCTGGGGCGCGTGGGCGGTCGTCTCCGGCCTCATACAGCTCCTGGTGGGCGTGGCGCGCCGGCCGATGGGCGGCCAGTGGGCCATGATCCTCAGCGGCGGCATCTCCGTCCTCGCGGGCGCGAGCTTCATCCGAAGCGCCACACAGGACGCCCCCTCGCTGACCGCCCTCGCCGGCTATGCCACTCTCGGTGGCATCTTCTTCCTCGTCTCGGCGATCCGCCTGCCCCGCTCGGCCCCCAGGAACTGAGACCCTGATTCGGACGCTCTCTCCACCTGAGCGGTGGCCGGTCGTTGATATGGACGTGGCCCCGGGGCGGTGCTCGGGGTATGGATGCCGGACCCCGACGGGCCGCGGCACGGCTCCCGGCGCGGCTGCGCCCCGCCCGCCCGTCCCGTGCCGCCGACCGTGAGGAGGTTCTCGCGTCATGAGTCCCACTCCGCGGAACGGAACGACCGCCCGCCAGGACGGACCCGCGCCGGCGCGCGAGGAGTTCCAGGTGCCGGTGCCCGGCGGAAGGCTGGCCGTGTCGCGCTGGCCGGCCCACGATCCGGGCGTACCGGTGGTCCTGGCGCTGCACGGCATCACGGCCGACGGCCTGAGCTGGGCGCGCGTCGCCCACCACCTCGTCGGCCGGGTCACCCTGGTGGCGCCCGACCTGCGCGGCAGGGGCGGCAGCGGGGGACTACCCGGCCCGTACGGCAACGCCGCCCACGCCGATGACATGGCGGCCGTGGTGGACGCCCTGGGCGTGGGCCGGGTGGTGCTGACCGGTCACTCCACGGGCGCGTTCGCCGCGGCCCTGACCGCCGTACGCCACCCTCGTCATCGGCGACCAGGGCGCCCAGGTGGTGGCAGGGCACCTGCTGACCGCGGCCGGTGTGGAAGGAACCGGGGAAGCCGGGGGCACGGTGACCTGGGCGGCCGGAGCCTTTGCGAGCACACCATCGCGGGCGTCAGACGTCCGACAACAGCTTCAGGCGCAGGGCCAGTTGCAGTTCCAGCGTCTGTTCGGGGGTGTTCCAGCCGGGGCCGAGCAGCGCCTGGATCCGGTCCAGGCGCTGCACGACCGTGTTCACGTGCACGTGCAGCGCCTCCTTGGCCCGGGTCAGGCTCCCGCCGCAGTCGAAGTAGGCCCGCAGGGTGCGGACCAGTTGGGTGCTGCGCTGGGCGTCGTAGTCCAGCAGCGGTCCCAACGTGGCGGTGACGAACCCGTCCACGTCGTGGAGGTCCCCCAACAGCACGCCCAGAAAGCCCAGTTCGGTGACGCTCGCGCCGTGGCCGCCGCGGCCGAGCGCATGCAGGGCCCGCAGGCAGCGCACGGCCTCGGCGTGTCCGTCGGCGATGGCCCGCGGCCCGGCGGCCGGCCCCGCCCCGGCCACGGTGACCGGTGCGCCGGTCAGCCGGCCGAGCTGCCCGGCCGCGCTGCGGGCAGCCTCCCCCGGACCGGTGCCGTCGCACGGGAGCAGCAGAACCACGGCGCCTTCGTGCTCGGCGCTGACGCCGCCGCCCCCGAACAGGTACTGCACGGCCGTGTCCGCGAGCCGTTCGCGGGCCGCGTCGCCGGTGCGGGCGACGAGCAGCAGGTGGGGGCGGTCGAGGTCGAAGCCGAGGCGGCGGCCGCGGGTCACCAGGCCGGCCGGGTCGCGGTCGGGTGCGGTGAGCAGATCGGTGATCAGCTCGCCGCGTACCCGGTTCTCGGTCTCCGCGACCGAACGTCGCAACAGGAGCAGCAGCGAGGTCACGACGCTGCTGCGTTCGAACAGACGCCGGTCGGGGCCGTCGAGATCCGGCCGCCCGAACAGCACCAGGCAGCCCAGCAGTTCCTGCCCGGCCAGCACCGCGCACACCCACCGCCCGTCACGGAAGACCGCATGGGCGGCCGCGCGTGAGCTCTCCGCCGCGGCGACCAGCGCCGCCGCCTCCTCCTCCGTGCCGCCGGCGCCCTCCGGCTCCCCGGCGAACGCGCCACCGTGCACGGCGACCGAGGTGAGCGGCCATCCGGAGCCGTCGTGGACCACGACGTCCCCCTTCAGCAGACCGGCCACGGCGGCGGCCACGTCCGGGAGTTCGCCGCCGCGCAGCACCAGATCGGTGAGCCGGTCATGAGATTCCTCGGCACGCTGCATCGCCACGGAGTGCTCACGGATCACGGCGTTGGCCTCGGCGAGTTCGGCCACCGCGACCCGCGCGTCGGCCATCGACTTGGCGGTGTCGATGGCGATGGCGGCATGGTCGGCCAGTGAGCACAGCAGGGCGACCTCGTCCGGCGCGAACGTACGGGGCGTGCGGTCCGCGGCGAACAGCGCGCCGATGACCTGGCCGCCGCTTCCCGACCCCAGCAGCAGCGGCACGCCGAGAATCGCCACCAGGCCCTCGTCCAGGACCCCTGCATCGATGCTGCCGGTGTGCAGGAAGCGGTCGTCGGTGCGGTAGTCGGGGGAGGCGTAGGGGCGCGCGGTCTGCGCGACCAGACCGCCGAGGCCCTCCCCGAGCTCAAGGCGCAGGTTCTGGAACAGTTCCGACACCGAGCCGTCGGTGACGCGCATGTAAGTGTCGCCGGCCTCCTCGTCGGACAGTGTGAGGTACGCCGTGTCGGTGCCCAGGAGCATCCGGGCGCGTCGGACGATGGAGCGCAGCACGGCGTCGAGGTCGCGCAGGGCCGCGAGGTCACCGGCGGTGTCGAAGAGTGCGGTCAGCTCTGCCTCCCGGCGCCGGTGCTGCCGCAGCGTGGTCTGCACGCGCAGTGCCGCCTCGGTGGCCCGCTCGACCTCCGCGAGATCCTCGGCCGCTGCCCCGCTGTCGCGGGCCTCGACGGCGACGGCACCGAGCTCCTCGGCAGGAGCTCCCGCGGCGAGGAGTTCGAGCAGTCGGCGCAGATGACGGGCGACGGACGTGGGTTCATGCGGCATGGGCGGGCAACCGTTGCGTTGTGGGTGAGCGGGGAGGGATCAGAGTATGGGCGAGAAGGGAAAGCCGTGTCGTGACCGTGCCAGGAGTGGTCGGCCGGGCAGCGCCGGCGGGTGTCAGGCGGACGCGGCCGTCTTCCGGTCCGCCGCGGCCCGCGAAGCGGAGTCCTCCGGCTCGATCGCGGCCAGGTCCCTGCCCCGGGTCTCACGGGAGGCGACGACGGCCGTCACGGTGATCATGGCGGCCAGCCCGACGTACACCGAGATGGGAGTGGAGTCGCCGTAGGAGCCGAGCAGCGCTGTCGCGATCAGCGGGGCCGGGGCGCCGGCCGCCACCGAGGACAGCTGGGCTCCGACGGAGGCGCCGGTGTAGCGCATCCGGGTGGCGAACAGCTCGGAGAAGAACGCCGCCTGGGGCGCGTACATGGCGCTGTGGAAGACGAGCCCGACGGTGACGGCCAGGACCAGCGCGGGGAACGACCTGGTGTCGAGCAGGGCGAAGAAGGCCCACGACCACAGGCCCACGCCGACCGCACCCACGAGGTACACGGGCCTGCGCCCGACCCGGTCGGAGAGCGCGCCGAACAACGGGATGAGGCAGAACTGCACCGCCGAGCCGATCAGCACCGCGTTCAGCGACGTCTGCTTGTCGATGCCCAGGTGGTCGACGCAGTAGGTGAGGACGAACGCGGTGATGACGTAGTACGAGATGTTCTCGGCCATGCGGGCGCCCATCGCGATCAGGATGTCCCGCCAGTGGTCGCGTACGACCGCGACGAACGGCAACTGCTCGGCCCGCTGTTCCGCCTTGCGCCGCTCGGCCTTGGCCAGCGCCTCCTTGAACAACGGGGACTCGTCGACGGACAGCCGGATCCACAGACCGATCATGACCAGTACGGCGGAGAGCAGGAACGGCACCCGCCAACCCCACGAGTCGAACGCGTCGTCGCTGAGCACGGTGGTCATCAGGGAGAGCACTCCGACGGCGACCAGGTTGCCGGCCGGTGCGCCGCCCTGCGGCCAGGACGCCCAGAATCCGCGCCGCTTCGCATCGCCGTGTTCGGACACCAGCAGCACCGCGCCGCCCCACTCGCCGCCCAGGGCGAAGCCCTGGATGAGACGCAGGGTGGTCAGCAGCACGGGAGCGGCGACCCCGATCGTGTCGTATCCGGGGACGCAGCCGATCAGGGCGGTCGACAGCCCCATCATCAGCAGGCTGATCACCAGCAGCTTCTTACGGCCGAGCCGGTCGCCGAAGTGACCGAAGACCACGGCGCCGATCGGGCGTGCGGCGAAACCGATGGCGTAGGTGAGGAAGGCCAGCAGGGTGCCGGTCAGCGGGTCCGACTCCGGGAAGAAGACACGGCCGAAGACCAGGGCGGCGGCCGAGCCGTAGAGGAAGTAGTCGTACCACTCGATGGTCGTGCCGATCAGGCTGGCAGCGACGATCTTGCGCAGTCCGTTCGGGCTTCTGGAGGTACCTGGGTCGTTCACGGCGTTGTGAGCGCTGGGCATGGTTGTCACCGTTTTTCGGAGGAGTCGGTTCGGTTGCGGTGCGCCGGGCAGGGCGACGCACGGGCGAACGGGGCTTCAGTGGGCCGTCCAGCCGCCGTCCAGGGGAATCGAGGTGCCGGTGAGGCAGCCGCTGCGTTCGGCGCACAGCCACAGCGCGGCCTCGGCGACCTCGGCCGGCTCGATCAGCCGCTTGATCGCGGTGCGTGCCAGGAACACCCGGTCCATCACCTCCACCGCGGGGATGCCGTGGGCGAGCGCCTGGTGGGCGACCTGCTCCTCGACCAGCGGTGTGCGGACGTAGCCGGGGTTGATGCAATTGCTGGTCACACCGTGGGCGGCGCCCTCCAGGGCGACCACCTTGCTCAGGCCCTCCAGCGCGTGCTTCGCCGTCACGTACGCGGACTTGTAGGCGCTGGCCCGAAGACCGTGCACCGAGGAGATGTTGACGACCCTGCCCCAGCCCTGCGCGTACATGTGGGGCAGCGTGCGGCGCAGGATGCGGAACGGAGCTTCCACCATGACCCGCTGGATCAGTGAGAAGAGCTCCGGGGGGAACTCGTGTACGGGGGCGACGTGTTGCAGACCCGCGTTGTTGACCAGGATGTCGGCGTCGTCCGGCAGCGCGTCCACGGCCTCCGCCTGGGAGAGGTCGCTCACGACGGCGACACCGTCGATCGCCGCGGCCACCTCCTTGGCGGCCTCGGCGGCCCGGTCCACCACGTAGACCTCGGCGCCGGCCGCGGCGAAGACCTCGGCACAGGCCCGGCCGATCCCGCTGGCCGCACCGGTGACCAGGACCTTGCGGCCGGCGAGAAACCGGCTCGAGGCCGGACCCGGCCCGGTACCGGGGCCAGGGGCGGGGCCGGGATGCTGGGGCGAGCCCTCGTGGGGGCCCTTGGTGCTGTCCATGGCCGAACACGGTAGGGAGGACCCACGTGGTGAAACATGTGGGTCGTCCACACATTTTCGGCCGCCGGGACGGTCGCCACCACCATGTGTCACAGCGGCATCGCCGACGCCATGGGTGCGCGTGCCATGCCCGGATCCGCAGTCCTGGGTCCCCCTCACATGTCGTCGGCCGGCACCCGTGCCCGTTCTCCCCTCCCCTCTGCTCTCCATCCGACGGAGTCGCACATGCATCACCGCTCCATCTGGCGCAGGTTCTCCCGGCGCACCGCACGGGCGGCCGCGGGCACCCTCCAGCAGGTCACCGGCTTCGGCTCGAACCCCGGCAACCTGGCCATGTACGAGTACGCCCCCTCCGACCTGCCCGCCGACGCGGCGCGTGGGGTTTCGCCGTGCTCTACCCGCAGACCAGTACGGCCAACAACAGCCTGTCCTTCCAGCTGGTTCGACTCGGCCGAGGACACCCGGGGCAAGGGCGAGGCGGCCTCGGTCATGCAGAGGTCGACTCTGCCGGCGCCGTCGGCACAACGTCCGCGTCGGTCACAGCGACCACGACAGGCTCCGCACCCAAGTGCCACACCCACAACAACTACAACCAGGTCACGGCCGGACCCGCCCACCAGAGCGGCGGCTGCACCTACGCAGGAGACCTCCGCGGGCTACTGCGTCATCGCCGGCTCCGGCTGCTGAACAGCCAGGAGACCCCCTGACTCCTCGGACAGCGGGCAGTCCGCCGGCCTCCCGCACCGGGGCCGTTAGGCCCTGTGGAGGGGACGGACAGCACCTGCCCGGCGGGGCCTGTCCCGTCCGACGCTGAAGGCGAGCCGAGGAGGGCTACGTCATGGTCCGTTACGTGTACGACTTCCACGAGGGTCGCCGTGACATGGCGGACCTGCTGGGCGGCAAGGGCGCGAACCTGGCCGAGATGACCCGGCTCGGCCTGCCGGTTCCGCCGGGATTCACCGTCACCACGGACGCCTGCCGAGCTTTCCTCGCCTCCGGTGAGGAACCGGAGGGCATGGCGGCCGAGGTCTCCCGGCACCTGGCCGCGCTGGAGGACTCCGCCGGGCGGCGGCTCGGACGACCGGACGACCCGCTGCTGGTGTCCGTCCGGTCCGGGGCCCGTTTCTCCATGCCCGGCATGATGGAGACCGTCCTGGACATCGGCCTCAACGACGACTCCGTCCTCGGCCTCGCCAAGGTTTCCGGCAGCGACCGCTTCGCCTGGGACTCCTACCGCCGCCTCGTCCAGATGTTCGGCAGCACGGTCATGGGCGTCGACGCCGCCCGGTTCGACGAGGCCATGGGCCGTTTGAAGGCGGCCCGCGACACCCCCGACGACCTGCACCTGGACGCGAACGGCCTGGCCGTCCTGGTGGAGACGTACAAGCAGCTGATCCTCGACGACACCGGCCGGGCGTTTCCCACGTCCCCTTCCGAGCAACTGCGCCTCGCCGTCCTCGCCGTGTTCCGGTCCTGGAACGGCGAGCGCGCCCGGCTCTACCGCCGTCGCGAGCACATCCCCGACGATCTCGGGACGGCGGTCACCGTGCAGCGCATGGTGTACGGCAACCTGGGCGCCGACTCGGGCAGCGGCGTCGCCTTCACCCGCGACCCGGCCACCGGCCGGCCCGGGCTCTACGGCGACTACCTGGCCGACGCACAGGGCGAGGACGTCGTCGCGGGCATCCGCAACACGGTGCCGCTCTCCGAACTGGCGCGGCTGGACCCGGTCTCGTACCGGCGGCTGCGCGACAACGCGGGAGTTCTGGAACGGCACTACCGCGACCTGTGCGACATCGAGTTCACCATCGAGCGCGGCACACTGTGGATGCTCCAGACCCGGGTCGGCAAGCGCACCGCCGAGGCCGCCTTCGCCATAGCCGCCGAGTTGGTGGAGGAAGGACAGATCACGCCGGAGGAGGCACTTACCCGGGTCAGCGGGGACGGCCTGGCCCGCCTGATGTTCCCCCGATTCGACACCGGCGCGCTCGGCAGGACTCTCGCCCACGGTCTTCCGGCCTCTCCGGGCGCCGCGGTCGGCGCGGCGGTGTTCGACTCCGCCGAGGCGGTACGGCGCGCCGCCGCCGGCGAGAAGGTCGTCCTCGTCCGCCAGGAGACCACCCCCGACGACCTGCCCGGCATGGTCGCCGCCGAGGCCGTGCTGACGAGCCGGGGCGGCAAGACCAGCCACGCGGCCGTCGTCGCCCGGGGGATGGGCACGGTGTGCGTCTGCGGTGCTGAGGAGATCACGGTGGACACCGCGGCCCGGCACTTCACCACCCACGACGGAACCCTCGTCGAGGAGGGCACGGTCATCTCGGTGGACGGCTCCACGGGAGCCGTGTACGCCGGCGCGGTCCCGCTGGTCGCCTCCGCGGTGATGCGGTACCTGGAGACCGGCGAGCAGTCCGGCGGCCTGGTGACCGCCGTGGCACGCGCCCTCGCACAGGCCGACGCAGTGCGGCGGTTGGAGGTGCGGGCCAATGCCGACACCCCCGAGGACGCCCGGCGTGCCCGACGGTTCGGCGCGCAGGGCATCGGGCTGTGCCGGACCGAGCACATGTTTCTCGGCGAGCGCCGCGAACTCATCGAGGAGATGATCCTGGCCGGTGACGAAACCGAGCGCGAGCGTGCGCTGGCGGCCCTGCTGCCGCTCCAACGGCAGGACTTCATCGGCATCCTCGACGCGATGGACGGCCTGCCCGTCACGATCCGGCTGCTGGACCCGCCGCTGCACGAGTTCCTGCCCGACCGCACCCGGCTCGCCGTACGCGTCGCCGCCGCCGAGGCCCGCGGCGAGCAGCCGGATGCGCACGAGGCCGAACTGCTCGCCGCGGTGAACCGCATGCACGAGGAGAACCCGATGCTCGGCCTGCGCGGTGTCCGCCTTGGTCTGGTCGTTCCCGGTCTCGTGGCCATGCAGGTGCGGGCGATCGCCGAAGCGGTCGTGGCACGCACCAGGGCCGGGGGATCGCCCATGGCGGAGATCATGGTGCCGCTCGTCGGCGCCGTCGAGGAACTGCGCATCGAGCGGGAGGAAGTGGAGCGGGTCCTCGCCGAGGTCTCCCGTGAGTCGGGTCTGCCCGTACGGTGCCCGGTCGGTACCATGATCGAGCTGCCCCGCGCCGCGCTCACCGCCGGCCGGATCGCCGAGGAGGCCGAGTTCTTCTCCTTCGGCACCAACGACCTCACCCAGACCACCTGGGGCTTCTCCCGCGACGACGTGGAGGCGGCCTTCTTCTCCGCCTACCTGGACAAGGGCGTCTTCGCCGCCTCGCCCTTCGAGACGATCGACCGGGACGGCGTGGGCCGGCTTGTCCGCATCGCCGTCGACGAGGGGCGAGCCGCACGTCCCGGCCTGACGATCGGCGTCTGCGGCGAACACGGCGGCAACCCCGCCTCCGTCCACTTCTTCCACACCGTCGGACTCGACTACGTCTCCTGCTCGCCGTTCCGGGTCCCCGTGGCCCGGCTGGAGGCAGGCCGGGCCGCACTGGACACGCAGACCTCCGGGACGAGATCGACGCGGGTGCGGTGAGCCGGGGCCTCGTCACCCGGCAGTTTGCGGATTCACCGTCCGTCCGCCGGGGCGAGCACTCGGCAGAGCCGAGCGGGCGAACGACCCGTCTGCCGGGACTTTCGCCGTGGAACAGTGGAGGGGTGCGTGAGCAGGCCCCGTGGGCGAAGGAGGACACGATGAGTCACCCCGTGCTGGCCGGCGTCGACGGGTCCGAGCCCAGCCTCGCCGCGGCCGAGTGGGCGGCGCGGGAAGCGGCGCTGCGGGGTGTCGCCCTGCGCCTCGTGCACGCCACGCCGCTCCTTCCGGGCGACACGGTTCCCCACCAGGCCGGGGAAACGCTGCGCCGCGTGGGTGAACGCATCGTCCAGGGGGCGATCGCCCACCTCGGTGCCCGCCACCCGGGTCTGCCCACGCACGGCTCGCAGAGCAGCGAAGCCCCGGCGGAGACTCTGCTGTCCGCGGCGCACGATGCCGGGTTGCTCGTGGTCGGGGCACGGGGCTCGGGCGGCTTCGACGGCCTGGCGGTCGGCTCGGTGGCCCTTCAGGTGGCGGCCGCGGCCGATCGACCCGTGGTCGTGGTGCCGGGATCTCGGCCCGGCGGCTTCGGCAACGGCGCCCGCCCGGCGGGCGCCGCCCCTCAGGTGGTGGTGGGTTTCGACGCGTGCCGCGCGGTCGACGAGGTGGTGGATTTCGCGTTCGTGGCGGCCCGGACGCGCGGAGCGATTCTCCGCGTGGTGCGGGCCTGGGCCTTTCCCGCCGAGTCGGTGTCACCCCGGACGCTGTTCGTGACCGAGGAGGACCGTGCCACCTGGGAGGACCAGGAGGTCCTGCGGCTGTCCGATGCGCTGCGGACCTGGCTGGAGAAGTATCCGGAGGTGACGGTCCGCGCCGATGTCGTGCTCCTCCATCCTGCGGAGGCGCTCGTGAACCTGTCACGGAGAGCCGGAGCCGCCCTGCTGGTCATGGGCCGGGGCGGCGTCGAGGGCCGGCTGGGGCCTGTCACGCACGCCGTACTGCACCACGCCGACTGCCCGGTGGCGGTCGTACCGCACGCGGCCTGACGCCTGACGGGGACCGGCCGGGGAACCCCGTCGGAGTCAGCCGAAGAACACCCCGAACTCGTCGTACAGCGTCGGGTCGACCGTCCTGGTCTTCGCCTCGGGGCCCGGGATCGGGACCCGTACGATCCGGGTGCCGCTGAGGGCGACCATGGTCCCGAAGGCGCCGTCCTTGACCGCGTCGACGGCGTGCAGTCCGAAGCGGGTGGCCAGCCACCGGTCGAAGGCACTGGGCGTGCCGCCGCGCTGGACGTGCCCGAGCACCGTCGTGCGGGCGTCCGTGCCGGTGCGCTGAGAGATCTCCCGGGCCAGCCAGTCGCCGATCCCGGACAGCCGCACATGGCCGTACTCGTCCAGCGACCGGTCCTTGAGGACCATCTGTCCCTCCTTGGGCACGGCCCCCTCGGCGGTGACGACGATCGGCGCGTAGTGGAACTCGAAGCGATGCCTCACCCACGCGCACACCTGGTCGATGTCGAACGGCCGTTCCGGTATGAGGATCACATTGGCACCACCCGCGACACCGGCGTGCAGCGCTATCCAGCCGGAGTGCCGTCCCATCACCTCCACCACCAGGGTGCGCATGTGCGACTCGGCGGTGGTGTGCAGGCGGTCGATGGCCTCGGTCGCGATGCCCACGGCGGTGTCGAAGCCGAAGGTGTAGTCGGTGCCGGGTACGTCGTTGTCGATCGTCTTGGGCACGCCGACGATCGGGATTCCCCGCCGGCCCAGCTCGGCGGCCACGCCGAGGGTGTCCTCACCGCCGATCGCGACGAGGGCGTCGATGCCGTGCGCGGCGAGCGTGTCCTGGATGCGGCGCACGCCGTCCTGGTGCTTGAACGGGTTGGTGCGGGAGGAGCCGAGGATGGTCCCGCCGCGCGGCAGGATACCCCGCACCTCGGGGACGCCCAGCGGCACCACGTTGCCCTTGAGCGCACCCAGCCATCCGTCCCGCAGGCCGGCGAACTCGAAGCCGTACTCCTGGGCGCCCTTGCGGACGACGCTGCGGATCACGGCGTTGAGCCCGGGACAGTCACCGCCGCCGGTCAGTACTCCTACCTTCATGATTCCCTCCCCACCTCCGTGCGCGGGCGAGGTTCTTCGTCGATCGTGAGATCCATTCTGAGCGACGGCGCTCTCGCCGGCGACTTGCTCCGGGGCCGGCCGCCGGGAGACGTCCGGCCAGCGCCCTGCGGCGGGCCGGTCGGGCCCCGAACGGACCGTGTGGCCCCTGATGCGGCCGGCGCCGAGGCGTCACGCTGATGTCGGAACCCTCGCACCGGGAGGTGGGCACCATGTCCCGCACCGTCACCGTCGGCCTCGACGACTCGCCAGAAGGCCGGGCAGCAGCCGAGTGGGCGGCTCGCGAAGCGCTGCTGCGAGGCCTGCCGCTGAAGATCGTGCATGCCCAGGAGCCGACGCCCAGGTACCTCGCCCGTACCCCGTTGCTGGACCTCGACGGTTACCAGCACTGGGCTCAACGGCTGACACAGGAGTCCGCGGACGGCATCCGGCTGCGTCATCCGGGCATCGAGGTGATCACCGAGCAGCTCACGGGAACCGTGGCCGACGTCCTGTGCGAGGCCGCGGGCTTCGCCGAACTGCTGGTCCTGGGCTCCCGGGCGCTCGGCAGGGCGCGGGGGTTCATGGTCGGCTCGGTGAGTCTGGGCGTCGTGGCCCGTGCGGAGCGTCCGGTGGTGCTGGTGCGCGCGCAGGAGCAGGCCGCCGACGAGCACACGATGGACCCGGCGGGCGTGCCGTCCGCCGCGGCGCCCTTCCGGCCGGTCGTGCTCGGCCTCGACATGGATCGTCCGGACGACACACTGCTGGAATTCGCCTTCGACGCAGCCGCTCGCCGGAAAGCTGATCTACGGGCCGTCCACGCCTGGCCCGAACCGCCCACATCCTTCCACCGCTTCCCCGGCGACGCCGAACTCCACGACACGCTCGAGCGCGGACAGGCCTCCCTTCTCAGCAAGGCACTGCGTCCCTGGCGGGAGAAGTTCCCGGACGTCAATGTGATCGAGGCGAGCCGATGCGGCAGCGCCGCGCAGATCCTCGTGAGCGACTCCCGTGACGCCTCCCTGGTCGTCGTCGGCCGACGCATCCGCACCGGCTCGTTCGGCGCCCACATCGGCCATGTCACGCACTGCGCCCTGCACCACATCGCCGCCCCTGTCGCGGTCGTCGCACACAGCTGAGCCGCCACGACCGGTTCCTGGTGACGCGGAAGCCGAGGGCACCGTCCGAGAGGCCGGCCCTGTCCGAGAGGCCGGCCCTGTCGGCCCGCGGCCGGTGTGCGCGGAGCGGTCAGATGTCGAAGGTGCCCCCGCGAAGAGCCCCGGCGGTCAGCGTCGAGGCCCCGCACCGGTGTTCAGCGTGCGACCGAGCGTATGCGCCTCACGCAGCAGGACCGCGCCCAGTTCAGGTCTGCGCTCGGCGCGGAACCGCGTCTCCACACCGGTCACGGTCAGCGCCCACAGGGGTTTCCCGGCGTGGTCGAACACCGCCGCCGCCATGCCCCAGCTGCCTTCCACGACGAGCCCGGGGTTCACGGCGTAGCCGTCGAGCCGGGTCTGTGCGATCCGCTCCCGCACCGCGTCCGCCGCGTGCGCCGGACCCCACCGGTCAACCAGGTCCCCGCCCGCCAGGTAGGCGTCGATCTCGGCGTCGTCAAGGAATGACAGCACCGCCAGGCCCGCGGACACGACCCCGAGCGGGAAGCGGGCGCCCTCGTAGAGCACGAACGAGCGGATCGGAAAATCTCCGTCCTCACGCAGCAGGCACACCGTCTCGTCACCCCGCCGGGCCGAGAAGAACGCGCTCTCTCCCGTCAACCTCGCGAGCCGGTGCACGCTCTCCCGTGCGTGTCGGGTGATGTCGTAGCGACTGCCGGCCACCCCGCCGAGCAGATACAGCTCGGGGCCGAGGAACCAATGACCACTGCGCCGGTCGCGGTCGACGAACCCCTCGTCCGCCAACGAGACCAGGAGCCGATGCACCGTCGGCCTCGGCAGGCTCGTAGCCCTCGCCAGTTCAGCGGTGCCCGCACCGGCCTCGTTGACCGTAGACAGCGCGCGCAGAAGCGCGCCCACCCTGCCGACGAGGTGGGCTCCCGGGGTGGTGTCCATACCCTCATCGTACGTTCGCTCAGTGGACGCTATGCACGGCCCCTGCTCACCCGGCAATCGGTTTCGCCCATTCGAAGCCGTTGTTCTTGCACGTCGAGGGGACACGAGCGTTGACTCGGATGCTCAGACAGTGAACGCCCCAGACGCGAGGTTGACGAGTTGAGCAAGCTGCGCACGACGGCGGAACAGGCCTTGGCGGGAGTGCTGACCGACGGGATGACGATCGCGGTCGGCGGGTTCGGTCTCTGCGGCGTTCCGTACGACCTCATCGAAGTCGTACGGGACAGCGGGGTCACCGGGCTGACGGTCGTGTCCAACAACATGGGGGTCGACGGCAAGGGCCTCGGTCTGCTGCTGGAGAACCGTCAGGTGACCAAGGTGATCGCGTCCTACGTCGGCGAGAACAAGCTGTTCGCCCAGCAGTACCTGGACAGGGTTCTCGACGTGGAGTTCTCCCCGCAGGGCACGCTCGCCGAACGCATGCGTGCCGGCGGAGCAGGCATAGCGGCCTTTTACACAAGGACCGGCGTGGGCACGCCGGTCGCCGAGGGCAAGCCGCACACCGAGTTCGACGGACACGTCCATGTCCAGGAGCGTGCGATCGTCGCCGACCTCGCACTCGTGCACGCCCACACCGCCGACCAGGCGGGAAACCTGACGTACCGCGCCGCCGCACGCAACTTCAACCCCCTCGTGGCCACCTGCGGCCGGGTGACGGTCGCCGAGGCCGAGCAACTCTCCGAGGAGTTCATCGACCCCGACTCGGTCACCACCCCCGGCATCTACGTGAGCCGTCTGGTGGTCGCGCACAAGCGGGCCAAGGAAATCGAACAGCGTACGGTCCGTCCCCGCGTGACCGTCGAAGCATAGGAGCGACGGATCGTGCCCCGGACACGCGACGAGATGGCCGCGCTCGCGGCCGCCGAACTCGACGACGGCGACTACGTGAATCTCGGCATCGGCATTCCCACCCTCGTGGCCAACCACATACGCGACGGCGTCCAGGTGACCCTGCAGAGCGAGAACGGCATCCTCGGTCTCGGCCCGTTCCCCTGGGAGGGCGAAGAGGACGCCGACGTCATCAACGCGGGCAAGCAGACGGTCACCGTCAACCCCGGCGCGAGCTTCTTCGACTCCGCGACGTCCTTCGGCATGATCCGCGGCGGCCACATCGACATCGCCATCCTGGGCGCCCTGCAGGTGAGCGCCCAGGGCGACCTGGCGAACTGGACCATACCCGGCGCTCTGGTGAAGGGCATGGGCGGCGCCATGGACCTCGTGGTCGGCGCCCGCCGCATCGTGGTGCTCACCGACCATGTCGCCAAGGACGGAAGCCCGAAGATCGTCGATGACTGCACGCTGCCACTGACCGCTGCCGGCGTGGTCGACCGCATCATCACCGACCTCGCCACCATCGATGTGAGTAGCGACGGCCTGCAACTGAGGGCACTTGCTCCCGGCGTCACCGAGGAGGAGGTCCGGGCGAAGACCGGTGCCTCGCTGCAACCGACGCCACGATGACTCGGCAGGCCGGTCGGTCGGAGGAGGACCGCCGGGGATCACGGGGCCGGTCAGATCTGGCTGGCGCCGCCGTCCACGTAGATTTCGGCGCCGGTCATGAAGCTGCTGGCGTCGGAGGCGAGGAACAGTACGGTCTCGGCGATCTCCTCGGGGCGTCCGAGCCGGTTCATCGGCACTCCGGCGGCGAGGTTCTTGAGGAGTTGCTCGGCGGATACGGGATCGCCGGCCAGTCCGCTGAGGCCGGGGGTCTCGATCGGGCCGGGGGCGATGCTGTTGACGCGGATGCCCTGGGCGGCGAGTTCGGCGGCCCAGCTGCGGGTGAGCGAGCGCAGGGCGGCCTTGCTGGCGGCGTACACGCCGAACGACGCGGCGCCCTTGATGTCGATGTTGGAGCTGGTGAGGATGATCGAGGCGCCGGGCCTGAGGAGGGGCAGCGCCTTCTGCACGGTGAACAGGGTGCCGCCGACGTTGGTGTTGAACGTCTCGGCGTAGTGTTCCCAGGTGACGTCGGGCAGCGCGGCGAATGCCCCGCCGCCTGCGTTGGCGAACACGATGTCGAGGTCGCCGGCTTCCGCGACGACGTCGAACAGCCGGTCCAGGTCGCCGAGGTCCGCGACGTCGGCGCGGACTGCGGTGGCCCGCTCGCCGATCGAGGCCGCCGCCTCGTCCAGGGCCTCCTGGCGGCGCCCGGTGAGGAAGACGTGCGCGCCCGCCGCGGCCAGTCGCCGGGCGGCGGCCAGGCCGATGCCCGAGGTGGCCCCGGTGACGAGGGCGGTCTTGCCGTCGAGCTGTCCCATGATTCTTCTCCTTGCGTGAACGTGCTTGTCGCTGGGGCGGATACCGGTCCGGCGGGCGTGCTCGCTGTGTTGTTCCACGGGGGCCACTCCATTTCCGTACCGTTCGATACCGAATAACGACGGTGCCCCACCCGCTATTCCGTACCGGCCGGTTAAGATTTGTGGACGTCTGAGAACAGGGGTGACGTCTGAGAACAGGGGTGAGGATGGCGGAACGAGGCAGACCCCGCGGTTTCGACGCGGACGCGGCACTCGACCGTGCGGTGGAGGTCTTCTGGCGTCAGGGCTACGAAGGCGCGTCCCTGAGCGATCTCACCGATGCCATGGGCATCAACCGGACCAGCATGTACGCGGCGTACGGCAACAAGGAGGAGCTGTTCCGCCGCGCCGTGGCCCGCTACGCCGAGGCGGACATGGCCTATGCCCGCGAGGCGCTCACCCGGCCCACCGCGTACGCCGTCATCGAGGCCTTCCTGCGGGCCAACGCCGACGCGCTCACCCGCGCCGACCGCCCGCCCGGATGCCTGTCCGTCCAGGGCGGCCTCGCCGAAGGCGGTGACAACGGCCATATCGCCACGTTCCTCGCCCACAGCCGCCTGGCCGGCGAGCAGGCACTCGCCGACCGGCTCACCCGAGCCGTGGCGGAGGGCGACCTGCCCCCGGGCACCGACCCGCTCTCACTGGCTCGCTACGTCATGGTGGTCAGCGAGGGCAACGCCGTCCACGCGGCCGCGGGCGCGGAGCGTGGGGCACTGCACGCCACCGTGGACATCGCGCTGCGCGCCGTCCCGGGTCATGGCGGCGGACGTCCCGCGCCTGGGTGACGCCGTCGTCATGACCGGACGGCGGGCTGCACGGCAATCGGCCGTCCGGACGAGGGGATGAGTTCAGGTTCACGGGCGGCCCGTACGGTCTGGCATGCATGGCGATGGACGCCGTAACGGGCCGCAGGTCCTCCTCGCCGGCTTCACCTTGGCGGGTTCGTGCACCCGCGCCGTCCCACGGGGACTGGGCGATCTCGTCGACGTGCTCCTCGACCCAGGTGCGCGACTGCGCCAGCGGTCGGGCCACGCTGCGGCCGAGGTCGGTGAGCGCGTACTCGACGTGCAGCGGGACAGCCGGGTACATCGTCCGGCCCACGAAACCCTTGTCCCCCAGGCGGCGCAGCCTCCATTGCGGGTTACTGCCTACAGCCAGCTACGTTGCTGAGGCGGTGGACGCCCGCGCGCCGCGACCTGAGGAGGAGACACAGACATGAGCCGGAACCCGCAGAACATGCCCGCCGTCGCCTATCGCAAGAGCCTGCCCGCCGGTGACGCGGAGAGCCTGCTGGACATGACGCTGCCGGTGCCGCAGCCAGGACCGCGCGACCTGCTGGTGCAGGTCGAGGCCATCGCGGTCAACCCGGTGGACTACAAGGTCCGACAGGGCAACGATCCAGGCGGTGAGCCGAAGGTCCTCGGCTGGGACGCCGCCGGCACGGTCGTCGCCGTCGGCGACGAGGTGACGTCGTTCAAGGTGGGCGACGAGGTCTTCTACGCCGGGGCCATCGACCGGCCTGGCGCCAACTCCCGCTTCCACACCGTGGACGAGCGCATCGTCGGTCGCAAGCCCTCCGTCCTGTCCTTCGCCGAGGCGGCGGCGCTGCCGCTGACCTCACTGACCGCCTGGGAAGGCCTGTTCGAGCACCTCGGGCTGCACAGCGGCGCCCTCAGGCAGACCGGGACCCTGCTGGTGACCGCGGCCGCGGGCGGTGTCGGCGCGATGGTGTCCCAGCTGGCCCGCGCGCTGACCAGCCTCACGGTGATCGGCACCGCGTCCCGACCGGAGACCTCCGAGTTCGCCCGCCGCATGGGCGCGTCCCACATCGTCGACCACCGCAAGCCGCTCGCGCCACAGGTCGCCGACGTGGCGCCCGGGGGAGTGGACTTCGTCTTCAGCACCGCCGGCACCGAACGGAACCTGGCCGCCTACGCGGAGGTCCTCAAGCCCTTCGGGCAGGTCGTGGCCATCGACGACTTCGGATCCGTCGAGATCGGGCTGCTGAAGTCCAAGAGCATCTCCTTCCACTGGGAGTTCATGTTCACCCGGTCACTGCACCGGACGGCCGACCAGGCAGAACAGGGCCGCATCCTGAACCAGATCTCCCGTCTGGTGGACGCCGGCATCCTCACCACCACGGCCACCACCGATCTCGGCACCATCGACGCCGAGCACCTGCGGGAAGCCCACCGCATCCTGGAGTCCGGCCGGGCCATCGGCAAGATCACGCTGAGCGGTTTCTGACCCTCTCGCCGTCCGCTTCCCCGGTCGGGGAGCGCGCCGGATCCACCGTGACACCGCCGACGCGAACGAGGGTGCCCCGGGTGGTGGTCGGGCGGGGCCGGGGCACCTGCGCTACGGCGCCGCGGACCGGCGGCAAGAGCTGCGGACACGGCGGCTGCCTGGCGTGCCCCCGCCAGGCACGACATCGACCGTGCGGCGCCGACACCGGATTATTGATCCGATGTTTTCGTCTCTTGGCATTGACGTCTCAAGGCCGCGCTTCTACTTTTCCTGCATGTTTACAACCAGACACCCGGTGCGCTTCGTGCAACCCGCTCATGCGTTCCGCTTATTCATCGGGCCTTACAGGATCGTCGCGGCCTTCCTGTGCACGCTCCTGGCCGTCGGGGTGCTCACCCTGCCCGCACGCGCGGCGAGTGCGGTCACCTACTTCGTCTCGCCCAGTGGCAGCGACAGCAACCCGGGGACCAGCGCCGCTGCTCCCTTCCGCACGCTGACCAAGGCGCAGACGGCGGTCCGGGCGAT
>NZ_JBEYFC010000147.1:0-18937 GCF_040634175.1 Streptomyces sp. NPDC007162 | reverse complement strand
GCTGATCAAGAACATCGAGGTCGCGGCCCGCATGGGCGGCGTCGACATCGAGGGCAACCCGACCCTCTACGACGCCATCCAGAAGGCCAAGAAGCAGTCGGTCCCGAACAAGAACATCGACTCCGCGGTCAAGCGCGGCGGCGGCCTCGAGGCCGGCGGCGCCGACTACGAGACGATCATGTACGAGGGCTACGGTCCGAACGGCGTCGCGGTGCTCATCGAGTGCCTCACCGACAACCGCAACCGCGCCGCCTCCGACGTCCGGGTCGCCATGACCCGCAACGGCGGCTCCATGGCCGACCCGGGCTCGGTGTCGTACCTCTTCAACCGCAAGGGCGTCGTGATCGTCCCCAAGGGCGAGCTGTCCGAGGACGACGTCCTGGGTGCCGTCCTGGACGCGGGCGCCGAGGAAGTCAACGACCTGGGCGAGTCCTTCGAGGTGCTCAGCGAGGCCACCGACCTGGTCGCCGTCCGCACCGCCCTCCAGGACGCCGGGATCGACTACGACTCCGCCGAGGCCAACTTCGTCCCGACCATGCAGGTCGAACTGGACGAGGAGGGCGCCAAGAAGATCTTCAAGCTGATCGACGCCCTCGAGGACAGCGACGACGTGCAGAACGTCTTCGCGAACTTCGACGTCAGCGACGAGGTCATGGAGAAGGTCGACGCGTAGCGCTGCCGCGGGCTGAGCCGGCCGAGCGGGCCGACGGGACACACCCGTCGGCCCGTCGTCATGTCGGCCGTTGTCGGTGGCACCCGCTAGCCTGCACGAACAGGTGGCCGAAGGGAGGGGGCGCGGTGCGCGTACTCGGGGTGGACCCCGGTCTCACGCGATGCGGTGTCGGTGTCGTCGAGGGCGTCGCCGGTCGGCCGCTCACCATGGTCGGCGTGGGGGTCGTACGGACGCCGGTGGACGCCGAACTCGGCCTGCGCCTGGTCGCCGTCGAGCAGGGCATCGAACAGTGGCTGGACGAGCACCGGCCTGAATTCGTCGCCGTGGAGCGGGTGTTCAGCCAGCACAACGTACGGACCGTGATGGGCACCGCCCAGGCCAGCGCCGTCGCCATGCTGTGCGCCGCCCGCCGGGGCATCCCCGTCGCCCTGCACACCCCCAGCGAGGTCAAGGCCGCCGTCACCGGCTCGGGCCGCGCCGACAAGGCCCAGGTCGGCGCCATGGTCACCCGGCTGCTCCGGCTCAGCGCCCCGCCCAGGCCCGCCGACGCGGCCGACGCCCTCGCGCTCGCCATCTGCCACATCTGGCGCGCCCCCGCCCAGAACCGACTCCAGCAGGCCGTGGCCCTGCACGCAGCCAACGCAACGAAAGGCCGTACGGCATGATCGCCTTCGTCAGCGGCCCGGTCGCCGCCCTCGCCCCGGACTCCGCGGTCGTCGAGGTCGGAGGGATCGGCATCGCCGTCCAGTGCTCGCCCAACACCCTGTCCGGTCTGCGCATGGGCCAGCAGGCCAAACTCGCCACCTCGCTGGTGGTGAGGGAGGACTCGCTCACCCTGTACGGCTTCGCCGACGACGACGAACGCCAGGTCTTCGAACTGCTGCAGACCGCGAGCGGCGTCGGCCCCCGGCTCGCCCAGGCGATGCTCGCCGTGCACAGCCCCGACGCACTGCGCCGCGCGGTCGCCACGGGGGACGAGAAGGCCCTCATCGCCGTCCCCGGCATCGGCAAGAAGGGCGCCCAGAAGCTGCTCCTCGAACTGAAGGACCGGCTCGGCGAGCCGATCGGCGCCCCCGTGGTCGGCGCGCCCGTCACCCAGGGCTGGCGCGACCAGCTGCACGCCGCCCTGATCGGCCTCGGCTACGCGACCCGGGAGGCCGACGAGGCCGTCACCGCGGTCACCCCGCAGGCCGAGGCGGCGGGCGGCACCCCGCAGGTGGGCCGGCTCCTGAAGGCCGCCCTGCAGACCCTCAACCGCGCCCGCTGACCCCACCACCGCTGAGGCACATCACTTATGAACTGGGACGACACGACCGACACCGGCGCCGACACGGAGCGGCTGGTGGGCGCCGTCGCCGACGGTGAGGACCAGGCCGTCGAGGCCGCCCTGCGCCCCAAGGACCTGGGCGAGTTCATCGGCCAGGAGAAGGTCCGCGAACAGCTCGACCTGGTGCTGCGCGCCGCACGCGCGCGGGGCGCCACCGCCGACCACGTCCTGCTCTCCGGAGCGCCCGGCCTGGGCAAGACCACCCTCTCGATGATCATCGCGGCGGAGATGGGCGCCCCGATCCGCATCACCTCAGGCCCCGCCATCCAGCACGCCGGCGACCTGGCCGCGATCCTCTCCTCCCTCCAGGAGGGCGAGGTCCTCTTCCTCGACGAGATCCACCGCATGTCGCGGCCCGCCGAGGAGATGCTCTACATGGCGATGGAGGACTTCCGGGTCGACGTCATCGTCGGCAAGGGCCCCGGTGCCACCGCGATCCCCCTTGAACTGCCCCCGTTCACCCTGGTCGGCGCCACCACCCGGGCGGGCCTGCTGCCACCGCCGCTGCGCGACCGCTTCGGCTTCACGGCGCACATGGAGTTCTACGAGCCGCACGAGCTGGAACGGGTCGTGCACCGCTCGGCGAATCTCCTGGACGTCGAGATCGAGCCGGCCGGCGCCGCCGAGATCGCCGGCCGCTCCCGCGGCACGCCCCGAATCGCCAACCGGCTGCTGCGCCGCGTCCGCGACTACGCGCAGGTCAAGGCGGACGGGCTGATCACCCGCGACATCGCGCACGCGGCCCTCGCCGTCTACGAGGTGGACGAACGCGGCCTCGACCGGCTCGACCGCGCGGTCCTGCAGGCCCTGCTCAAGCTGTTCGGCGGCGGCCCGGTCGGCCTCTCGACGCTCGCGGTCGCGGTGGGGGAGGAGCGCGAGACGGTCGAGGAGGTCGCCGAGCCCTTCCTGGTCCGCGAGGGCCTCCTCGCCCGCACCCCGCGCGGCCGCGTCGCGACCCCCGCGGCCTGGGCCCACCTGGGCCTGACCGCGCCACGCGGAGCGGCCGGCGGAGGCGGTCAGCAGGACCTGTTCGACAGCTGACCCGGCCCCGGCGGACCGGTCGGGCGCCGTGCAGGCTCCGCCGGTGGTCCGCCAGGCCTCGGCGGCAGACGTGATCGCTTCGTGACGGCGGGGCATTGGCGGGGGCAGGAACCCAGGTGCCATGCTGAGCGTTGTTCCATGCGCGCGGACTCGCTTAGACTCCGCCGATGCCGCCTTTGCGGGCGGCGCCGAGCACACCCCCATCATCCAGGCCGCTCACCGCCGCGGCTGTGCGAAGGAAATCCCGTCCCGTGAATAGCTTGCCTCTTCTCGTGTTCATCGTCCTCATCGCGGCCATGTTCCTGATGACGCGTTCCACCAGGAAGCGCCAGCAGCAGGCCAAAGACATGCGGAACGAGCTCCAGCCCGGAAACGGTGTCCGCACGATCGGGGGCATGTACGCGACGGTCAAGGAAGTCAGCGAGGACACCGTCCTCCTCGACGCCGGTCCGGGAGTCGAGCTTCTCTTCGCGAAGAACGCGATCGGCGCCGTTCTCACGGACGACGAGTACAACCGCATCGTGCACGGTATCGAGCACGACCTGAAGTCCGACTCCGACGTCGTCCCGGACGACGCCTCCTCCCTCACCGAGACCGACGACGAGCCTGCCGACGCTGCCGCCGCCTCCGACGACAAGGCCGTCGACCTCGGGAAGAAGGACGCGACCGAGGACGGTATCGAGGAGAGCGCCGAGGCCAAGGCCGACGAGGCCGGGACCACCGAGGCGAAGGCGGGCGAAGAGCCGAAGAAGACCGACGGCGACTCCGACGCGAAGTAGCCGCGTCCCGGGGAGCGGTGCGCGCACCACGCGCGCACCTCGCACCCCGGGCGCGTCTGTTTCCCGCACGGGATCCCGACACCATGTCATGGCCGACCGCGCCGACCAGGCGCACGGCGGCCCGAGAGGGAGTACGAGAAGGTGGCAGCACCTAAGAGGGGCCGGAGCGCGAGCGCCCAGAGCAAGCCAGGGCGCTCGCTGGCCCTCATCCTGATCGCCATCGTGGCGCTGACCGGAGGGATGTTCGCCTCCGGGAACACCACGCCGCGTCTCGGCATCGACCTGGCCGGTGGTACGAGCATCACGCTCCAGGCGCACAACGAGCCGGGCCAGCCGAACGCGATCAACAAGGCCAACATGAACACCGCGGTCCAGATCATGAACCGCCGTGTCAACGGCCTCGGTGTGTCCGAGGCGGAGGTGCAGACCCAGGGGACGAGCAACATCATCGTCAACATCCCCAAGGGCACCAACTCCGAGGAGGCCCGCCAGCAGGTCGGCACCACCGCCAAGCTGTACTTCCGCCCGGTTCTGGCCAGCGAGGCCAGCGCCGGTGCCGCGCCCAGCGCCTCTCCGAGCGCGTCGTCCAGCGGCGGCTCCAGCGCCTCCCCGAGCGCGTCCCCGTCGAGCAGCGCGTCCCAGAAGGCGACCGGGTCGTCCTCCGCGTCCCCGTCGTCCTCCGCCACCTCGCAGGGCCGAGCCGTCAGCGACGCCCTGAAGGCCGACTCGACGCCGTCCGCCTCGGCGAGCGCATCCTCCTCGGCCAAGGCGTCCGCGAGCCCCTCCGCCTCCTCCTCGGCTTCCTCCGCCGCCTCCGCCGCGGCCTCCAAGCTGGAGGCCCAGTACACCGCGCTGGACTGCTCCAAGCAGGCTGTGCGCGCCACCGCCGGCAAGGACGCCAAGCCGACCGACTCCACCGTGGCCTGCGGCAAGATCTCCGGCGTCTGGTACAAGTACGTGCTCGGCCCGGCCGCCGTCGACGGCACCGAGGTCACGAAGGCCCAGGCCGTCTACGACACGCAGACCGCCGCCGGCTGGCAGGTCCAGATGACCTTCAACTCCAGCGGAGCCAAGAAGTTCGCGAACGTCACCGCCGAGCTGGCCAAGAACCAGCAGCCGCAGAACGAGTTCGGCATCGTCCTGGACGGCGAGGTCGTCTCCAGCCCGTACGTCAGCCAGTCCATCACCGGCGGCCAGGCGGAGATCTCCGGCAGCTTCACCCAGACGGAGGCCCAGAGCCTCGCCAACATGCTGTCGTACGGCGCGCTCCCGCTCTCCTTCAAGGAGCAGAGCATCACCACCGTCACCGCCGCGCTCGGCGGTGAGCAGCTGCACGCCGGCCTGATCGCGGGCGCGATCGGCCTGGCCCTGGTCATCATCTACCTGCTGGCCTTCTACCGCGGTCTGTCGGTCGTGGCGATCCCCTCGCTGCTGGTGTCCGCGATCCTCACGTACGTGATCATGGCGTTGCTCGGCCCCGCGATCCACTTCGCGCTGAACCTGCCGGCCGTCTGCGGTGCGATCGTCGCGATCGGTATCACGGCGGACTCGTTCATCGTGTTCTTCGAACGCATCCGGGACGAGATCCGCGAGGGCCGCACGCTGCGTCCCGCCGTCGAGCGGGCCTGGCCGCGGGCCCGGCGCACCATCCTGGTCTCCGACTTCGTGTCGTTCCTGGCCGCCGCCGTGCTGTTCATCGTGACCGTCGGCAAGGTCCAGGGCTTCGCGTTCACGCTCGGTCTGACCACCGTGCTCGACGTGGTCGTCGTCTTCTTCTTCACCAAGCCGCTGATGACGCTCCTCGCCCGGCGCAAGTTCTTCGCGAACGGCCACAAGTGGTCCGGGCTCGACCCGAAGGGCCTGGGCGCCAAGGCCCCGCTGCGCCGCACCCGCCGTCCCGCCGGCCCCGCCGCCGGCCCTGTCGACCCGAAGGAAGCGTGAGCGATGTCGAAACTCGGCAACCTCGGCGCCCGACTCCACCGCGGCGAGATCAGCTACGACTTCGTCGGCAAGCGCAAGATCTGGTACGGCGTCTCCATCCTGATCACCATCACGGCCATCGTCGGCCTGGCGGTGCGCGGCCTGAACATGGGCATCGACTTCCAGGGCGGAGCCGTCTTCACCACCGCGAAGACCAGCGTCTCGGTGTCCCAGGCGGAGACCTACGCGAAGGAGGCCTCCGGCCACGACGCGGTCGTGCAGAAGCTCGGCACGGGTGGTCTGCGCATCCAGATCGCGGGCATGGACACCACCAAGTCGGACGCGGCCAAGGTCGCGCTCGCCAAGGACATGAACGTGGACCCGGAGTCCATCGCCGCCGACCTGGTCGGCCCCAGCTGGGGTGACGAGATCGCCAACAAGGCCTGGGAAGGCCTCGCGATCTTCATGATCCTCGTGGTGATCTACCTGGCGATCGCCTTCGAGTGGCGCATGGCCGTCGCGGCCCTGGTCGCGCTGATCCACGACATCACCATCACGACCGGCATCTACGCCCTGGTCGGCTTCGAGGTCACGCCCGGCACGGTCATCGGTCTGCTGACGATCCTCGGTTACTCGCTCTACGACACGGTCGTCGTCTTCGACAGCCTCAAGGAGCAGACCAAGGACATCACCAAGCAGACCCGCTTCACCTACAGCGACATCGCCAACCACTCGATCAACGGCACCCTGGTCCGTTCGATCAACACCACGGTCGTCGCGCTGCTCCCGGTCGCCGGCCTGCTGTTCATCGGCGGCGGCTTCCTCGGCGCGGGCACGCTCAACGACATCTCGCTGTCGCTGTTCGTCGGTCTCGCCGCCGGTGCCTACTCGTCGATCTTCATCGCCACGCCGCTCGTCGCCGACCTCAAGGAGATGGAGCCGCAGATGAAGGCGCTGAAGAAGCGCGTCCTCGCCAAGCGGGCGCAGGCGTCCGCCGAGGAGGAACTCGCCGAGACCCGCGGCGCCGGGGAGGACCCGGAGGACGCCGCACCGGCCGTCGTCGGCCCGCGTAACCAGCCGGCGTCCCGCACCCGCGGGAGCCGCGGCCGTCCCTCCGGGAAGCGCCGATGAGCGACCTCAAGGAACTGCTGCTCAGCCGCATCCGGGACGTCGAGGACTACCCGGAGGAGGGCGTGATGTTCAAGGACATCACGCCGCTGCTGGCCGACGCGGCCGCGTTCACCGCGCTCACCGACGCCCTCGCCGGGATCGCCGCGCGCACCGGTGCCACCAAGATCGTCGGCCTGGAGGCCCGGGGCTTCATCCTGGGCTCCCCGGTCGCCGTCCGCGCCGGCCTCGGCTTCATCCCGGTCCGCAAGGCGGGCAAGCTTCCCGGGGCCACCCTGCGCCAGGCCTACGAGCTGGAGTACGGCTCCGCGGAGATCGAGGTGCACGCCGAGGACATCGGCGCGGACGACCGGATCCTGATCGTCGACGACGTGCTCGCCACCGGCGGCACCGCCGAGGCCTCGATCCAGCTGATCCACCGCGCGGGCGCCGAGGTCGCGGGCGTCGCGGTCCTGATGGAACTGGGCTTCCTGAGCGGCCGGGCCCGCCTGGAAGCAGCGCTCAAGGGTGCTCCCCTGGAGGCCGTACTCACCGTCTGAACAGAGATCCGGGACCGAAGCAGCCCCGGGTGCGGCCTCAAGTGCGCACCCGGGGCTGTGTCTTCGGACCGGCGCGGTGCCACATCCGGAAGCCGGGAATCCGACAGGTGCCTTCCGTGTTGACGTCCGGGCGGCCGTTCGGACGGGCTCCGCACGTTCGGGGGCGGCCGGATCGCTACCATGGTTGTCCGGGGCCTGACTGGGGGACCCGGATCGCGCACGAGGAGTCCTCTTGCCAGACGAGGCCCAGCACCTGACCGCCGCCAAGCCCGAGCCCGCCTCGGCAGCCGCGGCCAAGCCCGCGCCGAGCACACCGCACGCGAAGAACGACGCCCGCGGACCGGTGGAGCACGCCCAGTCCGCGCCCGTCGACAAGTCGGCCGAGCAGTCGCGCCCCAAGCCGGCCCCGGTCGAGCGCCCCGAGACGTCGCCCACGGCCCGTCCCAACGTGGGCACACCCCCGCGCAGCGGCTCCTCCAACCGCGTCCGCGCCCGGCTGGCCAGGCTCGGCGTACAGCGAGCCAATCCGTACAATCCGGTCCTGGAACCGCTGCTGCGCATAGTCCGCAGCAACGACCCCAAGATCGAGAACGCCACGCTGCGCCAGATCGAGCGCGCCTACCAGGTCGCCGAGCGCTGGCACCGCGGCCAGAAGCGCAAGAGCGGCGACCCGTACATCACGCACCCGCTCGCGGTCACCACGATCCTCGCCGAGCTGGGCATGGACCCGGCGACCCTGATGGCGGGCCTGCTGCACGACACCGTCGAGGACACCGAGTACGGCCTGGAGGACCTGCGCCGCGACTTCGGCGACGTGGTCGCGCTGCTCGTCGACGGCGTCACCAAGCTCGACAAGGTCAAGTTCGGCGAGGCCGCGCAGGCGGAGACCGTGCGCAAGATGGTCGTCGCGATGGCCAAGGACCCCCGCGTCCTGGTCATCAAGCTCGCCGACCGGCTGCACAACATGCGCACGATGCGCTACCTCAAGCGCGAGAAGCAGGAGAAGAAGGCGCGCGAGACCCTGGAGATCTACGCGCCGCTCGCCCACCGCCTGGGCATGAACACCATCAAGTGGGAACTGGAGGACCTCGCGTTCGCGATCCTCTACCCCAAGATGTACGACGAGATCGTCCGGCTGGTCGCCGAGCGGGCGCCCAAGCGGGACGAATACCTGGCCATAGTGACCGACGAGGTCCAGTCCGACCTGCGCGCCGCCCGCATCAAGGCGACCGTCACCGGCCGACCGAAGCACTACTACAGCGTCTACCAGAAGATGATCGTCCGCGGCCGGGACTTCGCGGAGATCTACGACCTGGTGGGCATCCGCGTCCTGGTGGACACCGTCCGCGACTGCTACGCGGCCCTGGGTACCGTCCACGCCCGCTGGAACCCCGTTCCCGGGCGCTTCAAGGACTACATCGCGATGCCCAAGTTCAACATGTACCAGTCGCTGCACACGACGGTCATCGGCCCCAACGGCAAGCCGGTCGAACTCCAGATCCGCACCTTCGACATGCACCGCCGCGCCGAGTACGGCATCGCCGCGCACTGGAAGTACAAGCAGGAGGCCGTCGCCGGCGCCTCCAAGGTCCGCACCGACGTGCCGAAGTCGTCCGGCAAGGGCAAGGACGACCACCTCAACGACATGGCCTGGCTGCGGCAGTTGCTGGACTGGCAGAAGGAGACCGAGGACCCCAGCGAGTTCCTGGAGTCCCTGCGCTTCGACCTGTCCCGCAACGAGGTCTTCGTCTTCACCCCCAAGGGCGACGTCATAGCGCTCCCGGCCGGTGCCACCCCGGTGGACTTCGCGTACGCGGTGCACACCGAGGTCGGCCACCGCACCATAGGGGCGCGGGTCAACGGCAGGCTCGTACCGCTCGAATCGACCCTGGACAACGGCGATCTGGTGGAGGTCTTCACCTCCAAGGCGACCGGCGCCGGCCCCTCCCGCGACTGGCTCGGCTTCGTCAAGTCGCCCCGCGCCCGCAACAAGATCCGGGGCTGGTTCTCCAAGGAGCGCCGGGACGAGGCCATCGAGCAGGGCAAGGACGCCATCGTCCGCGCGATGCGCAAGCAGAACCTGCCGATCCAGCGCATCCTCACCGGTGACTCGCTGGTCACCCTCGCGCACGAGATGCGCTACCCGGACATCTCCTCGCTGTACGCGGCGATCGGCGAGGGCCACGTGGCCGCGCAGAACGTCGTGCAGAAGCTGGTGCAGGCGCTCGGCGGCGAGGAGGCGGCCACCGAGGAGATCGACGAGGCGGTACCGCCGAGCCGCGGCCGCCGCAGCAAGCGCCGCAGCAGCCAGGACCCGGGTGTGGTCGTGAAGGGCGTCGACGACGTCTGGGTCAAGCTGGCCCGCTGCTGCACCCCGGTTCCCGGCGACCCGATCATCGGGTTCGTCACGCGCGGCAGCGGCGTGTCGGTGCACCGCAGCGACTGCGTCAACGTGGAGTCGCTGTCACGTGAGCCCGAGCGCATCCTCGACGTCGAGTGGGCGCCCACCCAGTCCTCGGTCTTCCTGGTCGCCATCCAGGTCGAGGCGCTGGACCGCTCCCGGCTGCTCTCGGACGTCACCCGCGTCCTGTCCGACCAGCACGTCAACATCCTCTCCGCGGCCGTCCAGACCTCCCGCGACCGGGTGGCCACCTCCCGCTTCACCTTCGAGATGGGCGACCCCAAGCACCTGGGCCACGTCCTGAAGGCCGTACGGGGCGTCGAGGGCGTGTACGACGTCTACCGGGTCACGTCGGCGCGCAGCCGCTCCTCCTAGACCTAGAGGCGGCGGGACACGACGAGAGGGGCCTCGTACGCCGCGTACGGGGCCCCTCTCGGTGTCGTCGTGAATACCTAGCCGCCGAACTCCTGGAGGCCCTTGAGAGCCTGGTCCAGGAGCGCCTGGCGGCCCTCCAGCTCGCGCTGCAGCTTCTCCGCCTTCGACGAGTTGCCCTGGGCGCGCGCCTGCTCGATCTGCGCCTCCAGCTTGTCCACGGCGGCCTGCAACTGACCGGTCAGACCCGCGGCACGCGCGCGTGCCTCCGGGTTGGTCCGGCGCCACTCGGCCTCCTCGGCCTCCTGAATGGCCCGGTCGACCGTCTGCATCCGGCCCTCGACCTTCGGACGGGCGTCCCGCGGCACATGGCCGATGGCCTCCCAGCGCTCGTTGATCGAACGGAAGGCGGACCGCGCGGCCTTCAGGTCGGTGATCGGCAGCAGCTTCTCGGCCTCGGCGGCGAGTTCCTCCTTCAGCTTCAGGTTCTCGGTCTGCTCCGCGTCGCGCTCGGCGAAGGCGGAGCCACGGGCCGCGAAGAACACGTCCTGGGCACCGCGGAAGCGGTTCCACAGGTCGTCCTCGTGCTCGCGCTGGGCGCGGCCCACGGCCTTCCACTCGGCCATCAGCTCGCGGTAGCGCGCCGCCGTCGGACCCCAGTCCGTCGAACCGGACAGCGACTCCGCCTCGGCGACCAGCTTCTCCTTCGCCTTGCGGGCGTCCTCGCGCTGGGCGTCGAGCTGCGCGAAGTGCGCCTTGCGCCGCTTGGAGAACGCCGACCGGGCGTGCGAGAAGCGGTGCCACAGCTCGTCGTCCGACTTGCGGTCGAGACGCGGCAGCCCCTTCCAGGTGTCCACCAGGGCCCGCAGCCGCTCACCGGCGGCCCGCCACTGGTCGGACTGGGCCAGCTGCTCCGCCTCGACGACCAGGTCCTCCTTGGCCTGCCGGGCCTCGTCGGACTGCTTGGCACGCTGCGCGCGGCGCTCCTCGCGACGCGACTCGACGGTCTTCACCAGCTCGCCGAGCCGGGTGCGCAGCGCCTCCAGATCGCCGACCGCGTGGTGCGCCTCCACCTGCTCGCGCAGATGGTCGATGGCGACCTGGGCGTCCTTCGCGGACAGGTCGGTGGTCTTCACTCGCTTTTCGAGGAGGCCGATCTCGACAACCAGGCCCTCGTACTTGCGCTCGAAGTAGGCCAGCGCCTCCTCAGGGGAGCCGGCCTGCCAGGAACCGACGACCTGCTCGCCGTCGGCCGTACGCACGTACACGGTCCCCGTCTCGTCGACGCGGCCCCACGGGTCGCTGCTCACAGCGCCTCCTCCACATGATGCCTGCGCAGGGCCTCAGCGCCCCCGGGCATCGTCCACAGTTTCGTCACGGCCAACATAGGCGACCGGCGGGTGGCCTGTCCGCATCCCGCGCGACCGAAATTTCGCACTTGGTGGTCAGGATTTGGTGACCGTGGCCTTGTTGATCACGACCGTCGCGTTCGGTGCTCCGTCACCCTGACCGGTGCTCTCGCCCGCCGCGGCGATCTTCTTCAGAACCTTCATGCCGGCCGCGTCGATCGTGCCGAACGGGGTGTAGCTGGGGGGCAACTGGCTGTCCTGGTAGACCAGGAAGAACTGGCTGCCGCCGGTGTGCTTCTGACCGGTGTTGGCCATCGCGACCGTACCCGCCGGGTAGACACCGCCCTTCAGGCTTTTGTCCTTCAGGTTCTCGTCGGGGATCGTGTACCCCGGGCCGCCGCTTCCCGTCCCCGTCGGGTCGCCGCACTGCAGCACGTAGATGCCGTTGGTGGTGAGCCGGTGGCACTTCGTGTGGTCGAAGAAGCCCTTCGAGGCCAGGAAGTCGAACGAGTTCACCGTGTGCGGAGCCGCCGACGTCTTCAGTGCGATGCCGATGTCACCGCACGTCGTCGCCAGCTTCATGGTGTAGTCGGCCGACGTGTCGATCGCCATCGCCGGCTCCTTCTTCCAGCTCAGCTTCTTCACCGAGCCGGCCGCGGGCTTCGCGCACGGGTCCGGTGCCTTGCTGGGCGAGGCGGAGGCGCTGGGAGTCGTCTCCGAGCTGGCGTTCGCCTTGTCGTCGTTGTTCTTCAGCACACCGGTCGTGTACAGCGCCACACTGCCGATCACGATCACGCCGAGCACCGACGCGATCACGGAGTTGCGCATGCGCGCCTTGCGTCGCGCGCTGGTGCGCCGCTGCTGCTGCCGCAAGAACTTCTCCCGGGCGAGCTGACGCCGCCGCTGCTCCTGGCTGACCACCGGGTTCTCTCCTCATGCGTGTCGAATGCCGACCGGTACGCGTGCGTGCTGTGCGTCTTGTGAGCCGACCACTGCGTGTAGCCCCGTACCGTATATGGGTTCGCTGAGGAAACGGCAGCGCCGGTAGGCTCTGGACCACAGCTGGTAGCCGCCCGAATCGACACAACGAAGGACGATCGTGCTCATTGCCGGGTTCCCCGCCGGGGCCTGGGGGACGAACTGTTATCTCGTCGCCCCCGCCGCCGGTGAGGAGTGCGTGATCATCGACCCCGGCCACCAGGCCGCCGAAGGCGTCGAGGAAGCGCTCAGGAAGCATCGGCTCAAACCGGTCGCCGTCGTCCTCACCCATGGCCACATCGACCATGTGGCCTCGGTCGTCCCCGTGTGCGGAGCGCACGACGTACCGGCCTGGATCCACCCGGAGGACCGGTACATGATGAGCGACCCCGAGAAGGCGCTCGGCCGGTCCATCGGCATGCCGCTCATGGGCGAGCTCACGGTGGGGGAGCCGGACGACGTGTTCGAACTGGCCGACGGCGCGCGGCTGGAACTGGCCGGACTCGGATTCTCCGTCGCGCACGCGCCGGGCCATACCAGGGGGTCGGTGACCTTCCAGATGCCGGAGACGGCCGAGATCCCCTCGGTCTTCTTCTCGGGCGATCTGCTCTTCGCCGGCTCCATCGGACGCACGGACCTGCCGGGCGGCTCCATGGACGACATGCTGGCCTCGCTGGCCCGTGTCTGCCTGCCGCTCGGCGACTCCACCGTGGTGCTGTCCGGCCACGGCCCCCAGACGACCATCGGCCAGGAGCGCGCCACCAACCCGTATCTGCGGCAGGTGGCCGCCGACGGCCAGGGAGCACCCCGGGCTCCCCGACGAGGAATGTGACGAGAGACCTTCCGTGAGCACCTTTCAGGCCCCCAAGGGCACGTACGACCTGATCCCGCCGGACAGCGCCAAGTACCTGGCCGTCCGCGAGGCGATCGCCGCCCCGCTGCGCAACTCCGGCTACGGCTACATCGAGACACCCGGCTTCGAGAACGTCGAGCTGTTCGCGCGCGGGGTCGGCGAGTCCACCGACATCGTCACCAAGGAGATGTACGCCTTCGAGACGAAGGGCGGCGACAGGCTGGCCCTGCGCCCGGAGGGCACCGCCTCGGTCCTGCGCGCCGCCCTGGAGGCCAACCTCCACAAGACGGGCAACCTCCCCGTCAAGCTCTGGTACTCCGGTTCGTACTACCGCTACGAGCGCCCCCAGAAGGGCCGTTACCGCCACTTCTCCCAGGTCGGCGCCGAGGCGATCGGCGCCGAGGACCCCGCCCTCGACGCCGAGTTGATCATCCTGGCCGACCAGGCGTACCGCTCGCTGGGCCTGAGCGACTTCCGCATCCTGCTCAACAGCCTCGGCGACAAGGAGTGCCGGCCGGTGTACCGCGCGGCCCTGCAGGACTTCCTGCGCGGCCTGGACCTCGACGAGGACACCCTGCGCCGGGCGGAGATCAACCCCCTGCGGGTCCTCGACGACAAGCGCGAGTCGGTCCAGAAGCAGCTGGGCGACGCGCCCCTCCTGCGGGACTACCTGTGTGACGCGTGCAAGGCGTACCACGAGGAGGTCCGCGAGCTGATCACGGCGGCCGGCGTCGCGTTCGAGGACGACCCGAAGCTGGTCCGCGGCCTGGACTACTACACGCGGACGACCTTCGAGTTCGTCCACGACGGGCTGGGCTCGCAGTCGGCGGTGGGCGGCGGCGGCCGTTACGACGGCCTCTCCGAGATGATCGGCGGCCCCGCGTTGCCGTCGGTGGGCTGGGCCCTCGGTGTCGACCGCACGGTCCTAGCTCTGGAGGCCGAGGGCGTGGAGCTGGACATCCCGTCCGCGACCAGCGTCTTCGCGGTACCGCTCGGCGAGGAGGCCCGCCGGGTCCTCTTCGCGAAGGTCACGGAGCTGCGCCGGGTCGGTGTCGCGGCGGACTTCTCCTACGGCGGCAAGGGCCTCAAGGGCGCCATGAAGAACGCCAACCGCAGCGGGGCCCGCTACGCGATCGTCGCCGGCGAGCGCGACCTCGCGGAGGGCGTCGTCCAGCTGAAGGACATGGAGTCCGGGGAGCAGACGGCGGTGGGCGTGAACGAGATCGTGGCCGAGCTGGAGTCGAGGCTGGGCTAGCGGGACCGGGGGCCCGTGCCCCTGCCACCGGCCGGCCGACGCGCATGAGAACCAGCGCGGCCGGCCGGCCGTACCGCATGGCGCCGGTGACGGCCGCCGTGCGGTCGGACACGCCCAACTTGCATAAGGCGCGCAGCAGATGGGTTCTCACGGTGGACCCGCCGAGACAGGCTGCGCCCTGTCTCGGCGTTCGTGCACCCTTCGCCACCAGCCGCGCCGCCACCGAGGGTGCTCAAGGACCTGCCCCGGGGCGAACTGACGGACGCGGTACGGGCCCCCGCACGGGGCGAGACCGTACCGGCCGGCTGCCGATCACGACGGTCGCCGATCACACCGAGCGCCACGTCCAGGCGGCGTCGCTGACCGCCCGAGGGACCAGACCCGGCTGTCCGCCTTGGCCTCCAGACCGACCAGATCGACGACCTGGTCCGGGTCGCGGGGCCGCGGGTAGTAGCGGGCGAAGTGCCGCACGGTCTCGGCGACCGTCAACTCCGCGGGTGCCGATTCGTCCTGCCAGACGATTCCCACCCGGGACCGCCACGCGCGCGTGCGCGTCGCCGAGTCCGCGCCCAGGACCGAGACCTCGCCCGCGTCCCTGCTCCGGTTGCCCTGGACGATCTCCACCGTCGTGCTCTCGCCCGCTCCGTTGGGTCCGAGCAGGCCGAACACCTCGCCGCGCCGGATGCCCAGGCCGCTGCCGTCCACCGCGGTCACGTCGCCGTACCGCTTGCGCAGCCCCTGCCCGAGCATCGGCCAGGAACCGAGCCTGCCGGGACGACCGTGCGTACTTCCTTATGTCCATCGAACGGTGGACAGGACGCCTCGTGCGGCACAATGGCCCCTGCCCGAAGAAGTTCCAACTCTCAAACACACGGAATCGGCGTGATGAGCAAGACGACAGTCAAGGACGTCTCCACGGAACCCGAGCCCGAGAATGCCTCCGCAGCACCGCGCACGGAGGGCGGCAGTCTCGCCTTCGCCCTGCTGCTGATCATCACCGGCGCCGCCGGGCTGCTGGCCGCGTGGGTCATCACGATCGACAAGTTCAAGCTGCTGGAAGCCAAGGTCGAGGGCAAGACCTTCACCCCGGGGTGCAGTCTCAACCCCGTCGTCTCCTGCGGCAACGTCATGGAGTCCAAGCAGGCCGCCGCCTTCGGCTTCCCGAACCCCATGCTCGGCCTGGTCTGCTACGGCATCGTCATCTGTGTCGGCATGAGCCTGCTGTCCCGCGCCCGCTTCCCCCGCTGGTACTGGCTGACCTTCAACTTCGGCACCCTCTTCGGCGTCGGTTTCGTCACCTGGCTGCAGTTCCAGTCCCTGTACCGGATCAACGCGCTGTGCCTGTGGTGCTGCCTGGCCTGGGTCGCCACGATCACCATGTTCTGGTACGTGACGTCCTTCAACTTCCGCAAGGGCTTCCTGCCGGCCCCGAACTGGCTGAAGTCCTTCTTCAGCGAGTTCACCTGGGTCCTGCCGGTCCTGCACCTCGGGATCATCGGCATGCTGATCCTGACCCGCTGGTGGGACTTCTGGACCAGCTGACGGCCCGGCGGGATTGTCAGTGCCGTGATTTAGGGTTTCAGCGTGGAACCCGACCTGTTCACCGCCGCCGCAGAAGAACGCCAGGAGAAGGACCCCGCCGGCAGTCCCCTGGCGGTGCGGATGCGCCCGCGCACCCTCGACGAGGTGGTGGGCCAGCAGCACCTCCTGAAGCCGGGGTCCCCACTGCGCAGACTGGTCGGTGAGGGGTCCGGTGGCCCGGCGGGACCGTCCTCCGTGCTCCTCTGGGGCCCGCCCGGCACCGGCAAGACGACCCTCGCGTACGTCGTCTCCAAGGCCACCGACAAGCGGTTCGTGGAGCTCTCGGCGATCACCGCCGGCGTCAAGGAGGTCCGCGCGGTCATCGACGGCGCCCGCCGCGCCACCGGTGGATACGGCAAGGAGACCGTCCTCTTCCTGGACGAGATCCACCGCTTCAGCAAGGCCCAGCAGGACTCCCTGCTCCCCGCGGTCGAGAACCGCTGGGTCACCCTGATCGCGGCCACCACCGAGAACCCGTACTTCTCGGTGATCTCCCCGCTCCTGTCCCGCTCCCTGCTCCTCACCCTCGAACCGCTCACCGACGACGACGTCCGCGGCCTGCTGCGCCGGGCGCTCACCGACGAGCGCGGTCTCAAGGGGGCCGTCACCCTCCCCCCGGACACCGAGGAACACCTGCTGCGGATCGCCGGCGGCGACGCCCGCCGCGCCCTGACCGCCCTGGAGGCCGCCGCCGGGGCCGCCCTCGACCAGGACGAGACGGAGATCGCGCTCCGGACCCTGGAGGAGGTCGTGGACCGGGCCGCGGTCAAGTACGACCGCGACGGCGACCAGCACTACGACGTCGCCAGTGCCCTCATCAAGTCCATCAGGGGCTCCGACGTCGACGCCGCCCTGCACTACCTCGCCCGGATGATCGAGGCCGGCGAGGACCCCCGGTTCATCGCCCGCCGCCTGATGATCTCGGCCAGCGAGGACATCGGCCTCGCCGACCCGAACGCCCTGCCCATAGCCGTGGCCGCCGCCCAGGCCGTCGCCATGATCGGTTTCCCCGAGGCGGCCCTCACCCTCAGCCACGCCACCATCGCCCTCGCCCTGGCCCCCAAGTCCAATGCGGCGACCACCGCGATCGGGGCCGCCCTGGAGGACGTCCGCAAGGGACTGGCCGGGCAGGTGCCCCCGCACCTGCGCGACGGCCACTACAAGGGCGCCGCCAAGCTGGGGCACGCCCAGGGGTACGTGTACCCGCACGACCTGCCCGAGGGCATCGCCGAGCAGCAGTACGCCCCGGACACCGTGAAGGACCGCGAGTACTACACCCCGACCCGGCACGGCTCCGAGGCGCGCTACGCCGACGCCGTCGAGTGGACCAGGAAGCGCCTCGGTCGCAGGCGGTCCTGAGCAGCCTGTAGACTGCCCCGAAGTGCCGAGTCCCGCGCAGTCAGAGCGGGACAACCGGCCGGAACCCCCGCGAGGGGGCTCCAGGAGCGTCGCGCACCGTCGAACGGTGTCGCGGGCAGCCCACCACCACCCGTCACGCACAGACGACGTTACCGGTCGGTGGGCCACTCGCGTGCTGCACGTATGTGCCCAGACCAGGGGAGCGGCTGCCCACCAGACCCGGCAACGGGCTCCGGCGGGATTCCCCGGCTGCGGATTGCGACCTCCCTCAACCCTGACGAGCCGAATACCAAAGGAAGAAAGAGACAGTGGCGAACCAGTCCCGCCCCAAGGTCAAGAAGTCGCGTGCCCTCGGCATCGCGCTGACCCCGAAGGCCGTCAAGTACTTCGAGGCCCGTCCCTACCCGCCGGGTGAGCACGGCCGCGGCCGCAAGCAGAACTCGGACTACAAGGTCCGTCTGCTGGAGAAGCAGCGTCTGCGCGCGCAGTACGACATCTCCGAGCGCCAGCTGGTCCGCGCCTACGAGCGTGCTTCCAAGGTGCAGGGCAAGACCGGTGAGGCCCTGATCGTCGAGCTGGAGCGCCGCCTCGACGCGCTGGTCCTGCGTTCGGGCATCGCCCGCACGATCTACCAGGCCCGCCAGATGGTCGTCCACGGCCACATCCAGGTCAACGGCCAGAAGACCGACAAGCCGTCCTTCCGGGTCCGCCCGGACGACGTCGTGCAGGTCCGCGACCGTTCCAAGGACAAGACGCTCTTCCAGGTCGCCCGTGAGGGTGGCTTCGCCCCCGACGGCGAGATCCCCCGCTACCTGCAGGTGAACCTCAAGGCCCTGGCGTTCCGCCTGGACCGCGAGCCGAACCGCAAGGAAGTTCCGGTCATCTGCGACGAGCAGCTCGTCGTCGAGTACTACGCCCGCTGATCCCAGCCCCGGCGCAGCACCTCAGCGTCAGCCCGCCGTCTCCCCGCCCTTCCGGGCGGACGAGGCGGCGGGCTTTTGCATGCCGGTGCCGTCCCGCCGCCGGACCGGCGACCAGCGCGCGGTAATCCGGTACGGAGCCGCATGCCCGGCGCGATAGGCTCGGTCCAGTCTTCTCGATGTTCAGGCACGTTTCAGGGAGCGGGTGCGCGCAGTGTCCGGTGGAGAGGTGGCCGGGATCCTGGTGGCCGTCTTCTGGGCGATCCTGGTCTCCTTCCTCGCGGTGGCTCTCGTGAGGCTGGCCCAGACGCTCAAGGCGACCACCAAGCTCGTGGCGGACGTGACCGACCAGGCCGTCCCGCTGCTCGCCGACGCGTCTGCGGCCGTACGCTCCGCGCAGACCCAGATCGACCGGGTCGACGCGATCGCCTCCGACGTCCAGGAGGTCACGTCCAATGCCTC